>DAOVZK010000018.1 GCA_030635145.1 Planctomycetota bacterium
ACTCCTATGGTTTGGGGTATCGATATGGGGCGACGGCCTGTCCGCCGACCCCGTCCTATCGTACCCCAACCTCTTTTAACGGGATACGATTCTCCCGATAGGATTGCTCATAGTTTCATTGAAACACCAAATCCCAAAACCCAAGGAATATCCAAGGCACTAGGCGTCAGCCTCTGTGTCATGCTCGACCCCGATCGAGCATCCAGGTTTTTTTATATAAGATTCCCGCGTCGTTTTTACATTCCCTGGATCCCCGCTTTCGCGAGGATGACAGAAAAGAAGCTCTTTCCTTCATCGGTTGGATATTCCGGCCAACGGCCGCCCGTTGGGCGTGTTGGATATTGGATATTCAATTGAATGATAACCTATATCCCTAACGGGATCATTTCCATCGGCCCATTTTTTCGCCATCGGCTGACCCGCGATTGAAGAAAAACGTCGGAAGGCTCATCATCAGCGAGCGGGGTTTGTAGAGGCTTTCGACTTCTCCGCGGCAGTTGTACCAGCAGCAGGTGCAGTCGTTATTTTTGGAGGCCGTCCGCAGAGCGTCACGAATTTTGTACTGCGTATCGGAAATCAGGTTCGCGATGGGTGTCGGGCGATTCTCAACGCAGATGGCGATGTCGCCGGTCGAATCAATATTGAAAAACGCGCGGCCGGCACGGCAATTAGAAACACCACCATTGAGAAATTCGTCAAACTTGCCAAGGTAAACCGGGTTGCTCAGAAAATTCTGGTTCCGCTTCCACATATCCAGCAAACGGGGAGAAACCGCACCGTCGCGATGCTCGTACTTTTTCGAGTTGATTTTGCGGTGCCCGTAAGGTTGCACCATGAAGTATGCGTTGCGGTCGGCAGCCATCTTCATGAGGTCTTCGAGATGGTCGATGTTGTCGTCCAGCAAAACGCCCATCACGTTTACCCGCTGATAGTCGTATTTGCGGGCGGCGGAGAAAATTTCGACAGCTTTCCAAGCCTGCTCCCACGCACCGTCCATCCCGCGAGCAGAGTCGTGCATCGCCGGGTCGCTGTAGTCGATGCTGATCGAAACGCCCCACAAACCCGCAGCCATCACGTCGCGTGCGATTTTTTCGTCCACTAACCACCCGTTAGTCGTCACGAACGGAAGATGATACTCCGCGATGGCAGCAACGATGTTGGGTAAGTCGGTGCGGAGAAACGGTTCGCCGCCAGCCAACGACACGAGCATTGATCCGAAGCTCGCCAGCTTGCGTGCCCCGAGGGCGTAGTCGTCGACGGTGGGTTCAGGGGCCTGGCCCATCGGGTCGTGCCAGTACCCGCAGAAGCGGCACCGGAAATTGCAACGATACGTCACCTGCCACGCGCACCACAGCGGATGCCCACCAGACCACGTACGAAACAAACTCGCTTTTTTTGCAAATGAACTTCGCATATCAACCGACTGCCGCTATTTAGCCTTTTCGCTGAGGGTTTCGTAGTGAATCGCTTCGATCAGGAAACTTTTGCCGCTCACAGCCTTGGGCGTAACGTTTCGCTTGCCTCGCCACGGAGGTTTGGACTTACGCTTGGTGATTTTTTCGATCGCCTCGCGCAGCTGCATGGCGGAGTAGAATTTTTCGGGAAATTTCCCCTCCTGCGGGTCAATCTTCCCGCCAAGAAAACCCATCAGTCGATTTTTGACATCTACCACCGGCCCGCCGCCCTCACCCGGTGCAGTACCTATCGAAAGCGTAACATTCTGCCCATCTACCTTGGTTACCATCACCGGAAAACAGCGAACCTTGTTGCCCATCTCGCGGAAGATATTCATCGTGCGTGCAATACCCTCAAGTTTCGGTTTGAACTGATCGGAGGGTAGAAGTTTCAGCGGCGTAAATTTGCACTCGTAAAAATACACCAGTGCGACGAGGGCACCTGGTTTTAGCGACTGGCGATCAACTCGCCCGGGAAAAATCTGTGAACCGGCTCGCAGAAAAACTTCTTTCGCACCGACGACGACGGAGAGGTCGACTGCAAGGGCGTTTTCGGTAACGGGAACGCCCACGCCCTGACATAGCTCGATGCGGTCAAACGGCAAGACGGGGAGCAGTTCGGAATCGCTGCGCAGTTTCACGCCCGGGAACAGCCATGTGGTCGAATTTTTTCTCGGGGTATATGGCGCCGGTTTGATGTACTGCTTGACCATCGCGCGAGCATCTTTGTATATCTTCCCTTGGGAGGTAGGCCCGGAAACGTTTTTCATCGCCAGCAGCAACATCCCGAACGCATCGCGCGAATTCGGCATCAGATTCAATACCGCGATATTTTCCTTTAGAGCATCTTCATCGCGTTTGAGATTCCGCAACGCCATCGCCCTTGCCTGATGAAACGCTGCGATTTGCGGTAACTGCGTGGCGCACTCCCTGAAGTAGCTCTCAGCTGCCGCGTTATTACCCTCGCGAAGTTTTGTCAGCCCCATCAGATATTTTCGCAGCAGCGGATCGGCCCAGCTTTGGGAGGCTTTTGCAAGCGTACGATTGCCCGTCGCCAGCAACGCCTTACGCTTGCGTTTTGATCCGCCGTCTTCCTTCTTCTCCAAACGTTTGGCCTCGCGAAATTTTTCCTTGGCAGCCTTCATGTGGCACAAAAAAGTCGTCCGCCGCCTAGTGAAATCCGCAGGTGCGAACCACTTTCCCCCGACCTTGCGTTTTTGTTCATGCGAGAGCATGCGGTAATGTTTAATCTGCTTTTTGAACTTGTCGTTGCCCTTGGGCGATAACCGCAGCAACATATACAGGAAAGATTCCGGCCGCGCTGCATTTTTGATTGTAACAGTAGTAACCATCACGGTTTTGGGGGGCTTAGTTTTTTTCGGCTTCGGGGTGGGCTTAACTGGTGGTTTGGGTTTTGGAACCGCGGGAGATTTAGGTTTGGGGGCGGGTTGAATTTTCGGAGCGGGTTTGACTGTCTTTTTCGCCGGCTGAGAGGTTGCGGCCTTGCTCGGGCGGGTCGTCGGTGCCTTGGGGGCGGCTGGATTTGCTGCAAAGGCAACAAACGGCGACATCAAGATCACCAGCAGTATTGAACACCAGCCATGTTTGAAGGTAGAATTAGACATAACAAACAGGATAATAAGGCAATTCGCTCTTAAAAGGCAAGATAGAATTCTGACGACAAACCTCTTGCTGCCAGGGGGTTTGAAGTTTATTGTATACCGGTTATCCCATATCGGGGTCGAGCTGAAAATAATAAATGTTAACAAATGTCTTTACAGCAAAGGCTGAGCAAATGAAACATGTGAAATTATCGTGCGTTGTTGTGGTTACTTTCCTCATGGTTGGCCTGCTTGCGGGTTTTGCAATAGGTGCCGATGCGGCATCCGACGCCCCTGCAAAAGCAAGCAAACTGTGGAAACAAGATTGCAGCAGCAAGGTCGGAAGCAAAGAATACAAAGAATCTCGCAGCCAGCTGAAAGGGCTAATCGGTTCGCTTTCCGAATCTGAGTGGGTTCCGGTAGCCACTGCCCTTATGCAGCGAGGCGCCGACGATTCCACAAATGCCGCCGCCCTGAGCCTCTTCGGGGAAGACGCCATCAGCCCAGACGCTGTCAAAACGATTCTCGCAAACCAGAACCGCACCTGGCCACAACGTGTACTGTTGCAAACCTGCTACCGATTCATCCGCCCGGACTGCTCCGGTAAGATATCGAAAAAAAATCGGCTTCAGATGATTGAGGCACTGGCGGGTCATATTGCAACGCTCACCAAACAGCAGAAGGTAAGCTACGGTGAGGAAAGATTGATGTCGCATCTGATTCAGTCGGCACTGAGTCGCTACGCCGGGCAGGAAAAAACCGTTCCGCAGATGAATATGCTATCTGAAACAATGCACGCCTACGCGACAGCCAAAGGCCCAAAGGATATGCTCGCAAAATCTATCACCGACTGGATGAAGATGGAAAATTCCAACAGTTTGAAAATCGTTACCGAGCAGCAGGCGGTGCTGTTGCTGGGACACTGGAATCCAATCGTCCGCGTTAAGGCGTCGCACTATCTTGCATCGCAGGTCAGAAAAGACAAAGCTGTCGGCGATCGGGTTATGCTGATTTTAAACGATCCGCGTGACGAAGTTGTCGCCTCTGCCGTGGGTGTTTTCGAACTGGCGTGCAGCTACAAACCCAAGGTCGTCATTAAAAAAATGGTCGAGCTGCTGACGTCGCCAAAATCTCGTGTCGTTGTACAACAGGCTGCCGCCAACACGCTTATCGCACATTCTGACGAGGCACAAACCACGGTCGACATGCTGCTCGACGCCCTGTCGAATAGCAAAGTCAAACCCGGACCGAAACGCACGAAGGCTATCCTCGAGACGCTGAGCTATCTCATTCACCCCCAATCACCGCCCAGCCAAAAACAGCGTTTGCGGGATGTAGCGGTTTACTATCTCGAGTTTCAGGCACCGAACAACCAGCCCGAAGGCCCCGAGCGTGCCGAGGGTGCATTGAAGGCGCTTGAGGCATTGGGCAGCTACGCCAAACCGGCCGTGCCGAACATCAAACGTTATCGAGATCAGCAAGCCGACCGATTCATGAAACAGAATATCGACCGGCGTGTGCTTCCATCTATTGAAACGCCCTGATGCCAAAATCCTAAACGATATCGAATGTTCAAAATTCAAATTTTCAAAACAAAAACGTTTATCTCCCATCTGTTATTGTTTTAGATTTTGGCAATTTTAATTTCGCCCAACTGGCGTCCATATGGACGTATTTGTTTAGGATTACGATATTCAGATTTCGGGTTTTTAAATATGTAGTCCTCGATTCGTGGGGGTTAAAAAATTCACAACTGTTCGGATTTGTAAAATATGAACCAAGATCACATAAGAAATTTTTCAATCATAGCACACATTGACCACGGTAAAAGTACACTTGCCGACCGCATGCTCCTGCGCTGCGGCGCAATTACCGACCGCGAATTCCACAACCAGCTTCTCGACGACATGGAACTCGAACGCGAACGCGGAATCACCATCAAAGCCTCCGCCGTTACCATGAACTACGAGCTTGACGGTGAAAAATACATGCTCAACATGATCGATACACCTGGGCATGTGGATTTTCATTACGAGGTTTCGCGGTCGCTGGCAGCCTGCGACGGGGGATTGCTGGTGGTTGACGCGGCACAGGGAGTGGAGGCGCAGACCGTGGCCAACGCATACATGGCCGACAACTCCAAGCTCCCACTCGTCCCGATCATCAACAAAATTGACCTACCGGCGGCTCGGCCTGAAGATGTGGCGATGGAAGTCGAGCATCTAATTGCCACACCAGCCGAAGATTGCATTTTCACGTCGGCTAAGACAGGGCAGGGCGTCGACGACATGCTGCAAGCAATCGTCAAGCAGCTACCACCACCAGCCGGGGATCCGAAAGGCAAAACCCGGGCACTTATTTTCGACAGCACGCACGACGAATATCGCGGTGTGGTTATTTACGTCCGCGTGGTCGACGGAAAACTCGCCATCGGTGATAAAATTCGCATGATGGGCACGAAAGACACGTACCAGATAAACAACCTCGGAAAATTCACCCCGAAACCCGTCGAAGTAAAATCGATGTCCGCTGGTGAGGTGGGGTACGTTGTGGCAAACATTCGCGAGCTTGCGTCGGTGCATGTCGGTGATACGATAACCATGGAACTCGACCAGGCCGCCAAACCGCTTCCCGGATATCACCCCCCGCAGCACATGGTATTCAGCGATTTCTACCCCGGCCCGTCCACGCAATTTGCCGATATGCGAGACGCACTCGAAAAACTGGTGCTCAACGATTCGTCGCTGACGTATTCGGCGATCAGCTCGGAGGCGTTGGGGTTTGGTTTCCGTTGCGGATTCCTCGGAATGCTGCACATGGAAATCGTGCAGGAACGTTTGGAACGGGAACATGATATTGAGGTTGTGCAGACGGCCCCGACGGTACCGTACGAAGTTCTGACAACCGACGGAGCAGTAACAGAAGTAGACTCGGCCGGGGACTTACCCGACGCGAACTACCTCGAGGAAATCCGCGAGCCAATCGTCAAGGCCAACCTCATATGCCCGTCAGATTCCATCGGAACCGTCATGCAGCTGGCCGAGGATCGCAGGGCTATCTACAAGGCGACCGAATATCTCTCCAGCGACCGCGTGATTTTGACATACGAAATTCCGCTGGCCGAAATCATCTATGACTTCTACGACAAACTCAAAAGCGCCACCCGCGGTTACGGAACCATGGACTTTGAAATCATCGAGTATCGCGCCAACGACCTTGTGAAGCTCGACATCCTGGTGAACAACAACAAAGTCGAGGCATTGTCGGTGATTGTTCACCGCAGCAAGGCCGACCCGCGAGGGCGAGGGTTGATACAGCGGTTGCGGAAGGAAATTTCGCGGCACCAGTTTGAGATTCCGCTTCAGGCGGCCATCGGCACGAAGGTTATCGCCCGCGAAACGATCACGGCACTGCGGAAAAACGTAACGGCGAAATGCTACGGCGGTGACGTGTCGCGAAAACGTAAACTGCTCGAAAAGCAAAAAAAAGGCAAAAAACGAATGAAAATGGTCGGGAACGTGGAAATTCCGCAAAAGGCATTTATGGCTGTCCTCGATCCGGGCGATTGATTAGAAGCTGTTTCAAAACCTGCTTTCGTCGCGAGGCCGAGGAATTTTTTGATCTGGCAAGGAAGCAAAAAGGTTGCATATTATAGGATATTCCGCCTTTTTGCTGACGAAGCCAGAGCGGAAAATAACCGGCCGCAGTAGAAATGAGGTTTTGAAACAGCTTCTAGGTAACAGAGACGATAGGGTACGAAACATTTTATGGGAAGGAGTTATTGTTATGAAACTGGTAAGAATAGTGGCTGCAACTGTAGCGGTAACAATTTTTGGTGCTGTTGTTGGGGGCCTGACGTGCGGATGGCTTTTTAATTGGGTGTATGAGCTCGAACCAACTAATGTCTGGAAACCTATGGACGGTCCACCTGGTGTCATTTTTCTGGTGGGCTGTTTAGTTATGAACCTGATTCTGGTTTTAGTCTATGCGTTGCTCAATAAAGGCATTCCGGGTTCTAACAGACTTGTCAAGGGACTGATATTCGGCCTGTGCGTCTGGGCAGTTGGGATGCTTCCTGGAATGTTTGCAACATTTGTATTTATGACCGTAGCGATACCTGCGGTGATATATATGGCCGTGATGGGCCTGATTTTAACACCACTGAAAGGCTTGATCATCGCCGCCATCTATGGAAAATAGAAGGTCTTGCCAGAATTTGTAACCAGAGGTTAATATGCCATACGATAAACTCGACGGCCGAAAGTTGAAAGTTGCGCCAATCTCGAAGCGTAAAAGCTACATCGAGATCGAAACAACAGCGGTCGACCCCATCGCCACTCCGCCGAAAATAACCTCGCCAGTGCTGCAAAAGCAAATGGACGCTCTGCGTGAACGCATCATCGCAGCCCGCAATAGTGGTGCGTCAGTGATGTTGGCGTACGGGGCGCATCTCATCAAAAACGGCGGTGGGTTGTTGGTTAAATGGTTAGTCGAGAACGGATGGGTCACGCATGTCGCCACGCAAGGGGCGGGTATCATTCACGACTGGGAATTTTCGTTCTGCGGTGTCTCCAGCGAATCTGTTAAGGACAACGCGCCAGTCGGAAAGTTCGGATCATGGGACGAAACCGGATTCGCCGTCAACCTCGCCGCTCTTGCAGCCGGGGCAGAAGGCATCGGGCTCGGTGAATCCATCGGCAAACTCATCGCCGAGGACGGTCTTACGCTGCCCGACCCACAGACGCTCGCCAAGCAAATCAGCGACGCCCCATGTGACGAGCTCACCGCTGGTCGTGCTGACCTGTTGCAACTGATGGAAACGTTCGACATTCCCGGTGGGAAGCTGCACTTAAAACACCCCAATAAAAAGTACTCGGTTCCAGCTGCCTGCTACAACGCCAAAGTTCCCATGACCGTTCATCCGGGAATCGGTTACGATATCTACGTTAACCATCCGATGTTTAGCGGTGCGGGAATCGGGCGAAGCAGCGGAACGGATGCGAGAATTTTCGCCAACAGTTGCCTGAATCTTACTGGTGGTGTTTATCTTTCGGTTGGCTCGGCGATCATGAGTCCGCAGGTTTTCGAGAAAGCCTTCAGTGCCGCCAACAATATCCTGCAGCAGCAAAACAAACCTTTCATCCACGACCATTACATCGGCATTGTGGATATTCAGGACGGTGGGGACTGGGACTGGACAGCCGGCGAGCCGCCGAAAGATCACCCGGCGTATTACCTGCGATTCTGCAAGTCGTTTTATCGCATGGGCGGAACGGTAGATTATCTCTGCGACGACAATCGCGTGATCTTGGCGAACCTGATATCGCAGCTGAATTCGTAAGCCCGTCAAAAATCAGGTAGATAGTAGGCCGGGTCTTGCCCCGGCATCTATTCCCTAGCCCGGTAGCACCGGTGGGTCATAGCACGACAGGCGATAAGGGGAAAAATTGAACCACTGATAAACACGGATAAACACTGATTGTTTGTATTTGTAGGGTCGGCCATTGCCGACCACCGGCGACGCCGGGGGTATTCTTCTTTTCTGTCATCCTCGCGCAGGCGGGGATCCAGTGGGCAGAGAAGCGGCACGGGAAAGCGACTGGATGCCCGGTCGTGGCCGAGCATGACACAGGGGAGAAAAACGTGGTTGCAAACTCCGCAACCACGGCACCCGGCCATGAAAGAATTAAATGTCCAATGCCCAACACGGAATATCCAACAGATGAAGTAAAGAGCCTCTTTTCTGTCATCCCCGCCTTCGCGAGCATAACACCGGCGTTGCCGGTGTTAATAATGCATCCAGGCGCTTTACAACGTCATACCGAAGGTCCCGACTTGTCGGGATTGCCACTCCCGATTTATCGGGATTCACTGGATGCCAGATCGAGTCTGGCATGACATAAAGGGAAATCCCTTGACACTTGCGGAGATAATGTTAAATTCGCAGCAAGGTTGAGAGGAATCGACCTGTTCTTAAAACCGCAGTATGCGATATCAGAGTTTCGGGGGATTTTCCCGAACACAATTGCCCTGATCAGAACGTATGCTGGCGGTTCATGTCTTTGGGGTCATGCGCTTTCCAGCATGTTTTTTCACTAATGGTTCGCTAACTGCCGCAACTAATACGTTAGCGTTCTATTGGAAAGGGCAAATTATGGGTGAAGAAGGAACTAGGGACGAGGGATTAGGCGCTGGGGAAGAGAAGAAGGAAGGGACAGGCACCGGCAACGCCGGGGGTAAAAGGGACTAGGGAGTAGCAATTGTCGACTTCCAATTGGCAATTGTAAATTGGAGCTAGGAAATTGCGGCCCCGACGGGCCGCCCGATTGGCTGATGGAGTTAATCGAGAAGCACGCCGAAGAAAGTCTCCGGGAATTTAACGCTGGAGGTAACAAGGAACTGGATCCTCGCCTGCGCGAGGATGACAGCGGCAACGCCAATAACAAACCAAAACAACAGGAACCCCCCCCTGGATCCCCGCCTGCGCGAGGATGACACCGCCTTTGGCGGTGTTAATTTGCCTCCGCGGCTCGCGGTTGCCTGCGATGCTATCGCCCTCCGCCGCTGGCGGCCGGTGCTAGCAGCGGTTCTACAATCCTACGGGTTGCCCGCCTCTTTTCTTTCGCGCATCTTTCGTGCGTTGTCTATGGCTTTTTTGAGATAAACGTCAAAACCGGCGGGCTTGGGAAACGCCTTGGCGGGATCGAGACCTTCTTCTTTGCACAGCCGCGGTAGATACCCGCTATATACAAACCGCAAATATATGGGGTAGAGCAATTCGGGGCTGTCCTGCATCGACAGATAAATATCGCTTCGCTGGTTCAGCGTCAGCGACAACCCAAGTCTCCGCGGATTACCCAACAGATCGAAAAGCGTAGGCCCCACTACTGTTGCGAAATTCGGCAACTTGTTTCGGTCGGCAGCTTTTTTCTGATAATCGTCGTAAAGTTTTTTAGTAAGTTTAAACTGCTTGCGATACGTAACCTGATCGCCCCGAAGCCCGCGGGCAAGATAAGCTCGCTTTAAGATGGGCTTCGTAATTTCCAAAAGAACGATATACCGCAAATTACCTGCCTCCAGCCGCCTGCGAAGATCCTCGATGACGTAATCTTCAACCGACACATATTCCCACTGTTTGCCGGTGCGTTTGTAATCGGTCTTGATAAAATCGTAGTACTTCTGGGCAGCTGTTATTCGACCATCGGTGTATAGCATCCGAATGGCCTCAATCAAAAAATTCACATGCCCTGCACCAAGGACGTTATTCTCGAAAGTCCGCTGCTTACCACGAAGTTTACCTTCGCTGGCGAGGCGTGCGTCTCGCTTGGTCAACGCTTCAATATAACGCATATGCTGCTGGTGCGTGGGGTCGATATATCTCAGGTCGGCTGTCTCGTAGTAATCGGGGTAATTGGGATCCTGCGTAAGCGCCAAATTCACCAGCCCGGTAGCGATGAGAGTCTTCATCGAATTCAAAACGTTCCTGCTATTATTAAGAACGTTCGCACCCCGCGGATCTGACGGCTTGCAGACATATTCGCCGTAAGACGCCCAGTAAAGTGCCGCCGGCATCGCGTGCCGCCAGTCGAACGGCGAATCGTATTTGACCATCAGATCGTACATATACTGCGGATCCATGCGGTAGGTATTCCACAACAGCTGAGCCCGCACGAAGGCAAGTAGCGCGTTGCGTTGCGGTGCGTAGTCCTTGGAGTTAATCAGATCGTAGACGGCGGCGTTTTTTTCATCGCGTTGGACGGGAATTACTCGGATGGCTTGGGCGGGATAGTCTTGGCTGTAATTGTTATATGCGTTCAAAAATGCGTTGTCAGCAAGATCGTTATTGGAGTCTTTCGTGGCTTTGGCAACGTCGATTTTCAGGTTCCCCAGAAGCTCGACGTACTTTTTAATTTTCGGATCCCGCATCAACTTTGCCAGCTGATCTTTCTGAATCGCATCGATGCCCTGCCGAGAAAGCGCCTTGTCCAGCGGTGCGTCGGCGATAGGTTTGAAGGCGGCGATGGTAAGTTGCGTTTCTTCTTCTAAGGTACGATTTAGTTCGTCATCAAACGGAGGAGCACCGAGAAGCTTTTGCATAATCCCTGCCCATCGCGACTTGTAGGATTCATGCATTTCGTCCATTCGCCCGCCGATTTTGAAGTAGAACGTCCAAGAGAGTTCCTTATACAGCAAAATCGTTCGCGGATTTAAGACTATCCCGCGGTCGCGCAAGAGTTTTATCCCGTTGTAAACCCACCGCCACCGTTCCGGTGGGGTTTGCGTCGTCACGGAAATGTTAAACGCCATGTTCCACGCCTGGAAAGCCCACACCCCACCTTGGTACGGCTGGAGGGTACAAATCATCTCTGCTTTCTGGTTCGCATCGTAATGCCGCCCTTCCTGATGGGCCTCCTGTGAAGCAATCCACAAATAATTCACCGCCAAAATTCGCAGCCCCCCCGGAATAATTGTCAAAACCGCAAGTTCGGGGCTTCGCTGCATAGCTGCACGATTTTCTTCGGTCACCAGCTCAGAGTCAATGCTCTGTTGCTCTATCGGCGCAAGCAGCATTCCCGAGGTGACAAACATCACCACCGCCAAGGCGAAGCACAAAATTTGTATCAGTCTGGAACGACCCGACATTTGAAATCCTCTTACTATACCTGCACTCTGGCTAATTCACGCTTACGGAAAATAAGGCATCCGACGGTGAGATAAAACGTCGTGCGTATCACGATACTCCACAGCACCGCGGAACCAACATTCCGCCAAGGAATGTTTAACCCGTCTACCAGTTTGTCGGATGGGCTCATTTCCGTGAAATTCGGCATGATCACTTTCACGACATAACTTACAACCACGCCCATCTGTGAAGTGAAATCAAGCTCACCGAAACTCGACTTGCCGATTCCAAGGGCGTCGGATAACCAATCGATAATCCATCCGCTAGCCAGCAGAACCGAGCACGACAGTACCCCGACCGGAAACGACAGGAAGCTGCCCATAAACACGCCCAAAGCGGACAGAAAAACCAACTGGCAGAACACTAAAATAACCGCCCGTATAAAATTCCCCGTAAATCCGCCGACTCGATACAGCAGCGAAACGTTTTTGCTCCTAATCGAAACGCTGGAGACCGGTGGTTTGTTGACGTATCGAACTATCAGATTTCCGTTGCTTAACTCCTCTGGGGCAGCGATGGTGACGGTTGTCATTGTCCCGGTCGGACCTTCTCCGGGAAGTTGCTTGATGCGGAGTTTCGGAACGAGCATGGATTTGCCCCCCCCAGCTGGAACTTGTCCCTCTGTGGCGGAGTAAAACTCGATTGTGCGTTTAAGCGACTTTGCACCATTCCCAGCTGATACCTTGTAGCGAAGCTGTATTGTGGGATCGGCTTGGATTTCGACCTTGTCTCCGTCCTTGAGATTCGCTATCTCGCCCCGCTGCATATTCCCCGGATTAAACACCGCAAGAAAACGCCCTTTCTCCAACCGAGCGACCACACCATCGACGCCGTTTATCGTAACAGGCCCGCGAGGAACCAATCGGCCACCCAGCCAGACCGGAACCGAAATTCCAATCAATCGACGCCGGGCCTCCTCGACATCCACACTTTCAACAATTCCCGCCCCGCGAGTTTTTTCGCCAATAACCGGAAGCCCCTTAAACATCCAAAATAAAGCACCACCCGGCCGAGCAGACGACAGCCCTTCCTTGACCTGCTGTTCCAAATCTTTGTCAAACATTTCTTCGGCCTTTTCGCGGGTAAGACCTCTTTGCGATTCGTACGCTTCCAAAAAAGAGTTCAGAAGGCCCCGCTTACGGAAAATTTCTTTTTGATCAGCGGCTATCTGTTTGTAGTTGGGGATAATTGGGGACTGCTCTTGGCGGGCGGTGAAAATTTCCGTCTCGATTATCCGCCTGTCGGTGTAGTTGCGTGCCTGTTTTTCCCGGAGATACTGCGAGAAAAGAAAGATGCTCCCAGCTGCGATGGCAAGCAGCAATGCATTTAAAACAACCACACCCAACCATCGCCCAACGAGATATTCCCATCGTCCCAGAGGCTTGGCGATGATCAAATATATGTGCTTTTGGCTTATGTCACCGGCGACGACCGAAACAGTTACCAGCACGGTAACAATGCTCAGGAGAATTCCGGTAATGCTAACGCTATAGCTCAGAAATGTGCGGATGTTACCGGCCAGAGTCCCATCACCGGTCATCACGTAAGGCAAGGCAATGAGGCAACCCGCAAGCAGCAGAATGAATGCAACTGCAATTTTCATTCGGATGCACTGGGAGAAAGTATGTCTGGCAACGGCGAAGATGTTTTTCATTCACCGGACTCCTTGTCGTTTCCAAGCAGATCATCAATCACGCTGCGGTCGGCCTGCGTCTGCGAAGGCTTTACGGTCGGCTTCGCGGTGGGCTTATTTGTGGGTGTTGGAGGAGCAGCGTCTTGCTGCGGTTTGGTGAGCAGTTCCTGCAAAACTTGGGTTTTGGGTTCTACTTGCTCAGGCTGAGGCGAGATGGGTTCGGGTTGCTCCGTTTTTTTCTCGGGCTTGGCTACGAGAGATTCGATAACGGCAGCGCCTTCGGGCTGGGCACCGTCGCGGGTTAAAAATTCTGCAACACCCGCACCGCCCAATGCCCCGCCGGTAGCAAGATGATGCCGCTGGGCATCTTCGACGATACGCAAAAACAGATTTTCGAGCTTGTCGTGAGGCGACCCCACCTCCACCAGTTCCCGACCTGCTTTTTCCAACGTCTGACGAATGGTCGCAAGCGTGGCGTCGTCAAGTTTGTCGGTGGTGATCTGCGTGAGCTCTTTGCGAGACAGCAGCTCGTCGATTTTGCCCTGAGTCTGCAGCTTACCGCCGTAAAGAATGCAAACGTTGTCGCAAACATCTTCGACATCACCGAGCAGATGGCTGGAAAGTATGATTGATTTTCCGCGATGCACCAGCGTACGAATCAGATCCTTGAACTGCCGCGTGCCAATCGGATCCAACCCGCTCGTAGGCTCGTCGAGAATCAGCAGATCGGGATCGTTGATAAGTGCCTGCGCCAACCCGATACGCCGCTGCATACCCTTGGAATATTCACCCACCCTTCGATACGCCGCGCCCTTAAGCCCGACCATTTCGAGAAGCATGTCGATACGCTTGATCCGCTGGGCGCGCGGGATATGAAACAGTCGCCCGTAAAAATCCAACGTCTCACGAGCGTCCAGAAAATTGTACAAATTCGACTCTTCGGGCAAGAATCCGATTCGCGCTTTGACCGCAACGTTTGTCGGGACCTTGCCGAAAATCGTGATTCGTCCCTTCGTCGGAAACAGCAGCCCGAGGATCATTTTCAGAGTGGTGCTTTTTCCCGAACCGTTAGGCCCTAAAAGCCCGAAAACTTCACGCGGGGCAATATTCAGATTAAGGTCGCTGACGGCGGTAACTTTTTCGCGCATCCAGAAATCGCGAAAAATCTTCGTCAACCCAACCGTCTGTACAACACTATCGCTCGTTGTTGCCATACTTTTTCACCTTATCGTTCGCCCGGGGGCGATAATTTCTCATCGCAGATTCAACCGATGAGTTTTCTTTTCTGAATTCGTTGTTTGCTCTGTCGTACTAATTACCGGAGCTTTGTTTTCGGTTGTAGTCTCGTATTTCCTTTTTGATCCGCGGATCCTGATCAATCCTCAGCACCGTTCCGTCTTTACCGATAGTTATGTAGTTTTTGACAACGGTGGGTTCCGCAAAAATCTGATCGATGGTGTTGGCCCACTCGGTTTCGAGGAACAACTGCGGTGCCTTGGTGTAGTCGGCATAAAGCTTGTCGAATGTATTTCCGCGTTTGGCGGCGTTCTGAATAACCTTCGTTTTGGCGGTTTCGGCATTTTTAATAATTTCCACAACCTCCCCACCCGTGGTAGCACTGGTGAGATTACCGTCGATTTTTCCCAGCAGCACCTTGGATTGCTTCTCGTATTTTGCGATTATCTCGGGTTTCCCACCCGAACTTTTCAGCATCTGGAGCTGATCCTGCACGCTGCTGTACTGCCCGATTAAGTCGTAGTCCTGACCTTCCTCCAAATCTTCCGGTTTTACCCCGCCAAGCCTCGCCGGATCGCCCACCAAAGCACGAGAGCAATTCGCACCGGCAGTTCCAACGAGAATTTTCGTTGCATCAGCCATCGCCTTATTAATCTTCTTTTCCTTGTCGGATTTGGCATTTTGAGCCTGTTCATATGCCGTGTATGCCGCCAGCGGCCAGGTCTTGGCACGCTGACCCTGCGGCAGTAAAACGTTGGTGATGACAATTCCCCGAGTTTCACCGGGGGTAACTCCCATCAGCTCGTCTAACTGTATCTGGGCCTTTTCCTTGATCTCACGGAAGAATTCCTCGTGTTTAGATTGCAGTGCATCCGCGGTGCGGACAGCGGCAGCAGCGACGGCCTGCTCGCACAGCACCGAACGAAGAACTTCCTCGGGATTGCTGAGCTTACTCTTAAAGGCAAGCGGATTTTGCACCCTGTAGGTACAATCGAACTTCATATGAATCAGCGAACGGTCAGCCGTCATCAAATACCCTTCTTGCCCGGGTTTTAATCCGCCTTCACCGCGGCGGCGGGCAGAAAGCTTCCTGCCCCTTTCAGCAGCCAGTTCAAACAACCAGAAATTCTCGATGCTCAACCGCCGCTCCTGTGTTTTAACAAGCTCGATTTCACCTATCGGGAACGGCCAATTGTAAGTCAGTCCGGGCTTCGCTATACCGGTGACCTTTCCGAAAACTTTCACGATACCAAGCTCCTTCTGCTCGACACTTTCGATGCCGGTGGCAAGAAACAGTACCACGAATAGCACCATGATAAAGCTCAGCAGCTTGAAGCTGACGCGCAGTGCGTCGGCGAGGCTTTTCATGGCGGCGTCCGGGGGGTCGGTGCTCATGTTTGGTTTAACATTCTGATTTTGTCCGAGATGTTCGTCTGTCATATTATTCAATCTCGCAATTTGTTACTTTTATATATTCGTATGTTTGTATTTTGTGCAAATTAGTTCGGAGCGGCAACTATTTAACCTGTGATGGATAAACATCCAGTGAGGGTTTTTGTCGCAGCCAGTGAAGTGCCGGAATCATGTCGGAATCCAACACGAAAGTTGTGCGATCCTTGAAAGTTTTTCGCAGCGTATCCATCGACCTCAGGAACATTCCGAATTGCGGGTCTTCTTCAAACTTGCTGTAGGCTTTGGCGGCTTCGGCCTCGCCTTGGGTTTCGATATCCTTAGCTTTGCGGTCGGCAAACGCCAGAATCTTATTGCTGGCCGCTTTGGCCCGCCCGACGATTGCGGTGGCAACGGCCTCGCCCTGCGAAACGTAATTTTGAGCCTCTTTTTCGCGTTCCTTTTTCATATTCTCAATAACCGCAGCAGAAACAGATTCCGGCAGCCCAAGTGCGTCGATACCCAGAGTCATAATTTCGATGCCGTACTCTTGCAACAGCTTGTCCTCGAGGCCGTCCTTGATCTTGGCGGCGATTTCCTGGAGCTTCATATCCTTGGCGTTGGTGTTGACGAGGCTTTCCATATCGTAACCACCGACAACAGACGTCATCTGCGTTCCCAGCAGCGAGCGTATAGACGCTTCGACACCGGTTATATCTTTCTTGGCCTTGATAAAACGCACCGGTTTTTTGATCCGCCACGTGCAAAACGTAGAGACCATAACCTGCATCTGCTTCTGGGTGCTGGTTTGCTTGTAGACCGATTTGAGGTCGTGCCCGCGAGAGTCCAGACGCACGACGCGTTCGACGGGGGCGGGCCATTTAAAGTGCAACCCGGCGTCTTGCGTTCCAGTATACACGCGCTTCACTTCCCCGAATTTCGTAATCAGCACGATATCCCGCGTTTCGTCAACTGTAAACGCCACCGTATAAAGCAGCAGTGTCAACAAGACCAACATCGCCAGTATTATGATTCCAATATGCTTCTTCATTCTTGATTATCCTCGACTAAAAATGTCTTTGTTTTTCAACTCGCCCGCGAGTTTAATCGCGGAAAAATCCAAAGTCCGTTTGCCTTTTATTTATCACTACCAGCGTCCAGAACGCTTTCTAAACCTCCACCCTGACTTTCAAGATTGAGGCGAATTTGTGCTTTTGAGCTATCGAATCCGAGAATTTTCTTATCCTTCCCGGGTAAAGTCTCTTCCAGAACATCCATGTACTGATCAAACATATACATCGATTTGCAGGCTTTGTAAGGTTGCAGTTTTGCCCGATATGTCATCAGTTCCGACTCGGCGGTCAGTTGTTTTTTCCATCGCGAGGCCTCGGCCTGGGCGATAATTTCCGCAGGGCTACCCGACAGTGAGCTAAACAGCACATTCACTACTTTTTGCGAAGCTGCAATTTCAGAATCGTAATCAAATTCGACGCGGCCTTTTTTCGCCTCGGTAAGTTTCGCGATGAAGCTTTTGTACGACTTGATGAGGTTTTTTCGATCGGCAACGTCCTGCGGTTTTCTTCCGAGGAGCATTTCGCTGGCGATTTCCTTTTCGAGGCTGGCGATTTGGCCCTGGGCTTCCTTCTCGACGCTGTTGGCGTGGGATTCAAATTTTTCGGGGTTGTCTTTTTTGTTTTCGAGTTCCCCAAAAATTTCCATTCGGTGCAGTGCAAGGTACAGCTGCAATGCTTGGGCGGGATCACCTGAAACATCCGCAAGAATTTTGCTTGCCTTGGCTTCGGCCTCGAATCGTTGCTTATCCTGCAGGCGTTCGGACTCCAGCACCTTTTCGTATTCCGGCACGGCCGCGGCCGGTGGGTGTGCCGACGCTATTCCGAGATATTCAACCTCGACACCTATGTCCAACCCGTCGGGCCCGAGACGTTGTGCGATGATTTTCTGGAGTTCGTCCGCCGCCGCGACTCGTCCGAACGACATCAACCCCTGCGGCCGCGATGGATCGTCACCGACCCGCCTGTCCAATGTCGCCGACGCACAATACTGAACCATCGCCTCGCGGGCAACGCTATCCATAACAGACCGCGAATTGGTATATTTGTACCCGTATTTGTACGGATCGATCACGCGGTAACGCAGCACGACAACCAGCTTGATAATGTTGACCGACGGTGTGGGGGCCTTTGTTTCATCCTCGGCGGCGAGTTCTTGCGGAGATTTTTCCCGCGGAGCAACGGCAATGAGAAAATCTTTTTCCTGGCGGGCACCGAACCCATGCTCCTCTGACCAGACGATAAGTTCGCGGCCTTCCTTGGTCCTCTTGGGCACCTGCCCCTTCCCGACACCGAGAACAATTTCGTGCGTCACGCCGGTGTCAAAACGTTCGGCGGTACTGATCGGCCAGGGATATTTCAGATGGATGCCCGGTTTTAAGACCGAGTCGCCCCCCTCTAGTCGGCCGAAAGTTTTAACGACGTAAACCTCACCCTCGTTGACGATGACGATACTCGACAGCAGAAAAATCACGATCACACCGAAAATAATTAGCGGAACGAACGCCTTAGACACCAGCCGATAGAACCATGTCGAGGATACCTCGAAACCGAACTGGTAGTTGATGGTATCTGCGATGGAATGTCCAACGCGGGACGGCTCGGCGAGCAGTGCGAAGACGCGGCTGTCGTAGCTGGGGCGGTATTCTTCGCCGTATACTCGCGGGCGGTAGATATCGAAAACA
Source organism: Planctomycetota bacterium (assembly GCA_030635145.1). GTDB lineage: Bacteria > Planctomycetota > Phycisphaerae > SM23-33 > SM23-33 > DAOVZK01. The sequence continues at coordinate 18,752 of DAOVZK010000018.1, forward strand.
AAATACATCAGCAGCTCGATAGCGAATATCAGCTGAACCAGCAGCAGGATGTACGCAATGACGATGTCGATGAATTCGTTGTCCTTCGAGGCAAGCCCGACGGAAAGTGCCCCGGCCCAGAGGAAAATCGAAACGATGAGCGTATAACTACCCGTCGCCCGCAAAAGCGACCATTCGCGACGCGAGCTCATGCCCGTGGCGTAGCGGCTGAAAAGAAACGCGGCGAAACCACTAATGATCAGGAACACCGCACCGGGCGCACGAGATGTAACCTCAAACGCGGCCTGCACCATGTCGAAATTTCGCAGATGGCGGAACATGACAATCACCAACGCGGCCTGATACGCGGCAAATAAAAGCGTAAACAGCGGAACAACCCATTTTTCGAGCAAAATCACCCTTGACTGGGCCGGACGCAGCTGCATCTCGCCACCCTCGGAGAAAATTGTCTCTGCCCCGGCGGCTGCGGTAATGGTTTCCAGCTCGATATTTTCCTGTTCGGCCAGTTGCCTCGCGTAAAACAGCAGCATCGTCAGCCCCCACAACGGCAGCCCACCCAGCAGGAACCAAATGCCCGTCAAAACGGTCTTAGATCCAGTCAGTTGCCAGATGATAACGGCAACAATCGTAACGGTCGCCTGGAGAACCGCACCCACCAGCGCGACGTTCTTACCACGTTTTTGATCTTTCATACACTCAGCCTCTTTTTCAATATCTGCCCGAAAGAATTCGAGAGATCATTTACTTCTCGTCCTTTCGAGCCTACAATTTCTCCCGGAATCAAAGTCAAACATTTAAAGGCTTCAACTTTCCGAGAGGTAACATGATTAAATTCTGGTCTATCGCTAAAAATACATTCGTTCAAACTATCCGCCAGCCGATTTTCGGCATCATGATTTTTTTGACGTTTATTATGCTTGTCCTCAATGTCCCACTGTCGGGCTGGACGATGAGCACCGATTACGACGCGTCCGATCAGCAGATGTTGCAGAGTGTCGGGCTTAGCACGCTTTTGCTTATGGGCATGATTACTGCGGTTTTCTGCAGTTCGGCGAGTATCTGTAAAGAGATTGAAGACAAAACCGCCCTGACGGTCATTTCCAAACCCGTCTCCCGCGCGGTTTTCGTGCTGGGTAAGTTCGGTGGAATCGTTGCGGCGATCACGCTGTTTTACTACATCGTGTCGTTGGGATTTCTGCTGACTATCCGGCATCATGTAGTTCCGGCGGCGAGTTCCCCGATCGATTGGCCGGTAATTGTTATCGGCTGTATCGCGGTGGGGTTGTCGCTGCTGTTGGCGGCATTGGGAAACTACACATTCGGATGGAGCTTTATTTCCTCGACCGTTATTTCGCTGGTGGGCTTCCTCACGGCGGCCTTGGGGATTGTTGCGTTTGTCGCAAAAGGCTGGACTTACGTCCCGTTCACCGACACCTTCGGCCCTGCCAACATCAGTAATCAGCTGCTGGTGGGTATGTTCCTGATATACATGGCGGTGATCGTGCTGACAAGCGTCGCCATCGCAGCAAGCACCCGCGTGGGGCAGATCATGACTCTGCTTATCTGCATGGGGGTCCTGGTTACCGGGTCGATGCTCCCTTGGATTGTCGCCCAATTGGGCCCTGCAATTACAGGTTCGGAACAACCCGTACCGGGAATCAAAATTCTCGGCTGGGTGCTTCCACAGCTGACGGTTTTCTATCCGCTGGACGCACTGGCCAAGGGGCGAGGATATAATCCCGCACTCGTGGGAACCATTACTGCGTATTTCGGATGCTATGTCGCGGGGCTGTTGGGTATCGCGGTGGGACTCTTCCAAACTCGTGAGCTGGCTGCGCAAGGTTCGTCGTCCAGTATGCCGGGAATCGTAAGTCTTTTCAGCGGACTGGGACGCATCGTGGCAGCTGTCGTCGGTGTCGCTGCAATCGCCATGCTCACTATGCCCGCATCGCACAACACCATCGGTTTTGTGACAATCGCTATAATGCTCGTTTTCGCCGCCGTGGCATGGATAATCTGGACCGCCTTCAGCACAGGCAAAAAATGGGCGTGGTGGATAATCTGCGTTATCAGCGTTGTGCTGGTTGCATGCTGGATACTTCTGCTCCCGCAAATCTGGGCACAAAAACTCCGCATCACCGTCCCGCTGTCGCAGGTGCAGATCATGCTCACCGCAATCGTCGGTACGGTTTTGTTGCTCGGATTGTTGCTTCCAAAAACGCGTCGTCATTTTAAGTAGTCTCAGGTTTCCCGTGTAGATTTCACCGCATAAACGTGCTGCTGCGAACCAATCCCGTCACGCCGTCGCCGGAGCCAAATGCTCCACCTTGGGCTTGACGGTTTCTTCGTCTTTGTCGTCACTGATTTGCAGATCTTCACCAGCCCGTACGAGCCTGGCACTGTTGAATACAACAAACGTCGCCCCGACGGTGTGCAGCAACGCACCCCAGACGGGCAAAATAATGCCCAGCCCCGCCAGCACCATAAACGCCAAGATGAAAATCACCCCGAAGATCAGGTTCTGATGGATAACCCGTGTGGTTCGCTTGCTCAGATGCACCAAAAACGGCAGCCGCTTGAGGTCGGTATTCATCAGCGCGATATTCGCGGAGTTGATGGCTACGTCGCTACCGGCGGCACCCATGGCGATCGATAAATCACCCGCCGCCAGTGCTGGGGCATCGTTAACACCATCACCAACAACCGCAACTTTATGACCCTTAGCTTGCATGGCGGCGACGAGTTCAAGTTTGTCGGCAGGTAAGGCTTCGGCCTGCACTTCCGTGCATCCCATCTCACCCGCAACACGCCGAGCCACCGACCAGCGGTCACCCGTAATCATCACCAGCTCGCGAATGCCTTCACCACGCAGAGCCTCCATCGCCTCGCGGGCCTCGCCGCGCGTGCGGTCTTCCAAACCAATCCAACCCAGCGGAGCATTGTCGCGGACCACATACAGCGTGCTAAGCCCCTCGGGTTCGGCAAAGTCCTCACCGGCCATCGATGCAAAATTCACGCCCTTGTCTTCCAGCCATTTGCGTCGCCCGACCATAATGTTTTTACCATCGACAGTCGCGATGACACCCAAACCGGAAATTTCCTCGAACTTCTCGGGTTTCGGCATATCCACGTGTGCCTTCTGTGCGATTTTTACAACCGCTCGTGCCACCGGGTGATGCGACATTTGCTCGACGGATCCGGCGGCGGCAAGCAGGTCTGCCCCGTCTACACCCTTGGCGGGTTTTAGCTGCGTTACCGAAAGCTCACCCGTAGTTAGCGTGCCGGTTTTGTCAAAGACGAAAGCTGTCAGATCGCTGGCGACTTCCAGCATGGATACATCCTTTATGAGGATGCCCAATCGTGCGGCACAGCTGAGCGAGGCGACCATAGCAGTCGGGACAGCTAGAACCAACGCACAGGGGCAGGCCACGACTAGCATGGCGACAGCTCTGCTGTAGGCGTCGGGGTTACCGCGATTGAAGTACAGCACAGCTGCGGCGATCATCAAAACCGTGGGGGTGTAGAAACCGGCGTAGCGGTCGACCAATCGCATGATCGGGTGTTTCGTGTCCTCAGCCTGAAGAATCAGCTTTTTCACGCGGCCGAGAGTAGTATCCTCACCAGCCCGGGTTACTTTTAGCTCAATGGCACCGCTTTCGTTGTTGGTGCCGGAAAATACGTCGTCGCCAATAACCTTGTCTACCGGAATCGATTCACCGGTAATGTTGGCCTGATTAACGGAGCTTGCCCCGTGCGTGATGACACCGTCGGCGGGGATATTCTCGCCGGGACGAACGCGAACAATGTCGCCGGTAGACAATTCCCGCGGGTCGATCTGCTCTTCAGACCCGTCAGCATTTATGCGGTTGGCTTTTTTCGGAGCGATACGCAAAAGACTTTCGATACTCGCGCGAGCACCAAGTGCGGTTCGGGTTTCGATGAGATTTCCGATCAGCAGGAAAAACGCCACCGCCCCGGCCGCGCGGTAGTCGGCTGACGCTATCGCCGCCACCACCGCCAAGCCCACAAGCTCGTCCATGTGCGAATGCCCGTGAAGCAGCTCCTTTATGGAGTGGATGATAATCGGAATCCCCAGCATGATCGCGCCGATCAGTGCAAGTACGTCGCTGTAGAAGTTGACACCCTGCATATCGGTGTCGCCGGAGAACAGCCAACTCGCGACGTAACTGAGAATAACAAATAACCCCCCGACTAAAATTCCGACCATAAACAGCGTCGTCCGCCACGTCAGAGTCTTTACTGATTTTTCATCGCCACCATCAAGATCATGTTCGTGTTCATGAACGCCAAGTATATCGTGCACCATCTACTTACTCCATAATCGGTTACGTCAAGATTAACTTGTGAATGTTATAAAACGCGGGTTAATTACTACGTAGTACGCTTCGTTTTCGCCCAAGGTTCATAAAAACTTGTTAAAAACATTTTTATGTGCTAAAAAATAATTGTAGCGATCTGCCGTCGCGTTGGAAGAAAAAAGGTTTGATTAACAGGAAAAAGCCTACAAACGATTACGAAAAAGATATCCTGATAAACAGGTCTCCAAAAATTTGACTTCCTGCCCGTCTAAACCTACTATTTTATAGAGGTTGCGGGTATTATATGCATGGAGGTATCGGCAATACAAGGGTTTGATAAGTTGTGGATCGGCCGGAACTGAGATATGAAGAAAAAATGTGATAAATGCGACAATCCCGCCACGGTTCATATGACCGAGATTACCGGCGGGCAGAAGGTAGAGAAGCATCTCTGCGAGGACTGCGCCGAGGCTGAAGGTATTACCATCAAGACTAACGTGCCGATCTCGCAGCTGCTCGAAGATTTCGTGCTGCAAACTTCCAGCGATGCCCCCGATATGCCGGATCTGAAATGCGACCTGTGCGGGATGACGTTCGGCGAATATCGCGACGCATCGCTGCTGGGATGCCCAAACGACTACGAAGCCTTCTCCCCCGCCCTCGTGCCAATGATCGTTCGCGCCCAAAACGGTGCCGATCAGCACGTGGGCAAAGTTCCGCAACGTGCCGACGAAACCATGCGAAAGCAAAACGAAATTCTCCGTCTGCGGTCGGAATTAAAGCAGGCGGTTCATGCGGAAGACTACGAGCAGGCAGCGAACCTTCGCGATCAGATCAAGAACACGGAGGAGAAATGACACTCGCCGACCTCACACAACGAACCAGCGAATGGCTGCGAGGGATCGGGCCGATGCACGACGTTGTTATTTCGTCGCGCGTAAGGCTGGCGAGAAATCTCGCCGGTATGCCGTTTCTCCCGAAGTGCGACAAAGATCAAAAAACGAAAATCCTCGAGCAGCTCCGCGATGTAATTCCAAATGCCGCGTTGGCGAAGAATATGTTCTACGTCGATCTGGAATCCGCCCCCCCAGCTGACCGCCAGATATTAGTCGAGCGTCACCTCATCTCGAAACAGCACGCCGAGTCGCCCCACCCACGCGGAGTTGCAATCAGTGCAAACGAAAACATCGCACTGATGATCAACGAGGAAGATCACTTGCGGATGCAGGTTCTTCGTAGCGGGCTGCAATTAAATGAGGCGTTCGAGGAAATCAACCGCATCGACGACCTGCTGGAAGAGCAAGTCAAATTCGCATTCTCCAGCAGATTCGGATATCTCACCGCCTGCCCGACAAACGTCGGAACCGGGTTGCGGGTCAGTGTAATGCTGCACTTACCGGGGCTTAAACTCACAGGCGAAATCGACAAAGCCCTCCGCGGGGCACACGATATGCACCTGGCGATTCGCGGGGCATACGGAGAAGGCACCGACGCGATGGGCGACTTTCTGCAGATTTCCAATCAGGTAACCCTCGGGCAGACAGAGCAGCAGATCGTAAACGATTTTCTGACGGTAGTCGTGCCCCCGATTCTCAACTACGAACGAACCGCGAGAAAATCGCTGCTGAAACACAACGCCGTGGAAATCGACGACAAAATTTTCCGATCGCGGGCGATACTTCGCGATGCGAAAAAAATCTCGGTCGAAGAAGCAATGTCTCTGCTGTCAATGGTTCGCCTGGGGATAAATCTCGAGCGAATCAAGGATATCTCACTGAAGGAAATAAACGAGCTGTCGCTTACCATCCAACCGGGGCATCTGCAGAAAATTCACGACAAGCAACTCGACGAACGGGGACAAGACGTTTTGCGAGCAGAGTTTCTGCAGAAAAAGTTGTTCGGTAATCCTCGGTAAAATTTTGACAGGATCACAGGATAGAATATAGGCCTAAAAAATCCTGTAAATCAGGATTAATTTGCATAGCAATTTGCATTCTTTGCGAGGTTGTTTACAGTTATGTAGCTTTTATTCTGAATTTCTTTTTAACAATTCATAGCTAATCCTGTAATCCTGTCAAAAAAGAGATTTTTTAATAAAGACTTCAGTAAAAAAATTTGATTAACAGGAAAAAGAATGTGAATGCTTACAAAAAATGAGGATCTTTGCACATGATGGAGAACTATGACATGGATGTCGTGCTTGGTACAGTCGCGCCGGTTGGATTCGAAGATTTCGCCGATCCGCAATGGTTACAAACGCTCAAGCAGCTCGGGTGCACCACCGCTCAGGTTTACCGCAATCACGATCCGAAAGGATCAGCCAACACCAGCAACATTACGTTGCAGCAAGTGCAAGATTATCTCACCGCCGCCGAATTACCATGCGATTCGCTGCACGGAATTTACGGGCATGACCTCGACGTATCAAGCCCGGACGAATCACGCCGCAACACCACTGTCGACAAATTCAAATCCGAGGGCGAGTTCGTATTACAGCTGGGCGGAAAAATCGTCGTCGTGCATTGCTCCGATATACACAAAGACGGCGTGGCAGCGGATGAGCGAGCGCTTCGCATCTCGCAGCTGCGCAAAACCATCGAACAGTTAGCTGCGTTCGGTAAATCTATCGGTGTGCGGTACGCATTCGAGAATCTCCCGGGGTATCACCCGGTCGGAAACGACGTCGCCGAGCTTGCCGGGTTGCTGCGGGAAGTCAACTCACCGGCGGCGGGTATGTGTTTCGACGTCGCGCACGCAAATCTTACCGGCGATCCGATAACCGCCATCTCCGACGCGGGCGAAACCATGATCTACATCCACGCCTGCGACAATCACGGAACAGTCGACGAACATCTGGTTCCCATGCTGGGTAATATCGACTGGCACGCAGTTGCGGCGGGCATATCGCAGCAGAATTATCGCGGAGTTATCATGCTCGAGGCGTTTGCCCAGCTCGACGAGCTGAAAAAACTTGCGGACATGGGCTGGGCGGAAAAACTCAGCGAATTTCTAACCACCGCTCAGCCGAAATTTTCTTAACCCCCCACCAGCCACCAGTTACCCACACAGATTCATCCCGGACAGCATGCGAGCGTTACCACTCCCACGTAACCCATTTGTTTTTGTGGTCGGGGTCGTATGTGTCTACTCGTTTTTGGATTTCCTGTGCGAGGCGGTGTTCGAGATCGGTATCTTGCCCAAGCGGAACCAGCTGTGCCCGCATCGAAACACCCGACCACGGGTCGCGACGATTGATTGGTTTGTCGTCGGTTGGGCTGGCGTCGTCGTACTGCAGGTCGGCAAAGTTGATCGTCTGCGGAAATTGCGTACCGGTTAAGTTCTTGTACTGGGACGACGAAGTCAGCATTGCCGGTGCCCTGTCGCTGCGGGCCATGAGCACTTCGACGCTGAACTCGAACTTGTCACTATCTTTGACACGCCGGATCGTAACTTTCACGGCGCGGTATATCGTTTGGACGATATTTTCTTCGTGGTGGAACACCGTCGCCGCATCGTTCTGCCAGAACTCGAAAATCTGCGAACTGGGAATTGCCCGTGTGCTGATTATACCGTCGCGGGGATCCTGGCGGTCGAGCGGAAATCCGCTGTGTTTGAGAACGTTACGGGACGACAGCCATACCGCCTCGAAGTTTCGCTCGGCGGCGGTCTCCGGGCCGGGATATATCGGTTTGGTGTGGTCAGGCCAGCAGCCGCAAAGTATCGCTGTCAAACCACACGCTATCAGTATCAGGATTGCTCTCTGCATATTTCCACCAAACCCCGGACAACCCGGGGCGTGATATTCTATACGAATCACCGGCCGGTTTGTACAGAATTTTTCGGCCCTCAGCGAGGGAGGGCGGTGCGACCTCAGTGATTATTAATTGCCACCGCGGCTCGCGGGCGTGCTACGACCTATTGCTTGTTGCGGAGCAGCACGTTGTGCATTTCCATTAGTCGCCAATTGATCGCGTGCAGCAGGATGCCGAGAAACGCACTCCCGAAGGCAAGGATCATCAGGCCCGTCGCGAGAATCGCCAAGGGGAACCGCTCGACTTTGCCCGTTTCGATGAATCCCACGATTGGGGGAATCCCAGCCAACAGCCCGAGAACCAGCAGAATCAAACCCAGTCCGCCGAAGAACGTCAGCGGTTTGAAATTTCGGCCGAGCGAAAACAGCTTCCACAATACGCGGAACCCGTCGTGGAACGTTCGCAGCTTAGATTCGCTGCCGTCGGGGCGTTCGCGGTAGGGCACGGGGATTTCGAGAATCTTGAGCTTGTAGTACAGCATCTGGATCGTCAGTTCGGTTTCGACCTCGAACCCGCTGGAGACGACCGGAATGCGATTGACGACCTTGCGATTAAAAACGCGATACCCCGATAGGATGTCGGTGAGGTTCGTCTTGAAAATTTTGTTTATCAGCCCGCGAACGAGACGATTACCGGCGACGTGCAGCGGGCGGAAGCTGGCTTCGGTGTATTCGACCAGCCGTGCACCGATGGTCATGTCGGCGCGGTTTTCCATGACGGGCTTGAGCAGTTCGTGGACGTTTTCGGCGGGGTATGTGTCGTCACCGTCAGCCATTATGTAGAAGTCGGCCTGCACCGAGTTCAGCATCGACTCGATGACGTATCCCTTACCCTTGCGTGGTTCGTGGATGACCGTTGCCCCGTGCTGCTTGGCGACGGTAGCGGTGTTGTCGGTGCAGCAGTTGTCGAAGACATAGATCGTGGCGTACGGCAGCTGGGCGCGGAAGTCGTCGATGACCTTGCCGATGGTGGCGGCTTCGTTGTGGCAGGGCAGTAGGACGGCGATATTCGAATGTTGTTCTGTAGTTTCCATATCCCGCACATGATACAGTCATGCGGGGCGAATGATAAGCACGAAATTGCATGAGATATTAAAATCGAAATCAGAATATCGAAATGCGAAACAATATCGAATGTTAGAAATCCAAATCTGAAAACAAAGACACGCATCCAAAAACTGTAATCATTTGGAGTTTTGGATATTTAAAATTTCGTATTTGTTTAGGATTTAGAGATTAGGATTTCGCATTTGGCCCCATGTTACATTTCGCTTGCGGCTTGGCGGTAGAAGTTTACGAATCCGCGGAGGCATTTTAGCTGGTCGTGATTTTCCCGAACGTATTGCAACGCCCTTGCTGACCGGGCGTCGGTTTCGGATTTGTCGGTGACGGTTTCGATTAGTTTCCCCGTCAGCTGGGCCGGTTTTACGGGGTCGAAGAGCATGGCGGTCGTTTCGTCGATCAGAAAATCGCACGGTGCACCCTTAGCGGCGATGACCGGCACGCCCGCCGCCATCGCCATCAGCGGATTGACGTCCAATTGCTCACGAACGCCCAGCGAAATAAACACGTTGGTGGACGGGATTATCTTCGCCGGGTTGCTGTCGGTTTTTGCGATGATAAATGTCAGGTCGTGCTGCAGATCGAGTTCGTCGGCTAAACGCCGCAGATTTTTCTCGTGCTTTTCGGGGCATACCAGAAAAAACGTGCAGTCGTTTTCAATTTTGCGGAGTTCGTCGAAACCTATCAGAGCTTCCCGCAGCCCGGGCCTGTCGCATTTTGTACCGTCAGCGAAAATTGCAATCATTCCGTTGCAATCAGCGAGAGATTTCGGCTCGTCGGCTGGGATAAGCCCGGCCCTTAGCAGTACGATTTTCGACGGCGGAACGACATGTCGCTCGAGCAGGTCTTCGCGGATGATTGTGCTCGACGGCAGGGCGGCTATGAGTTGCGGATCGCTGCTCCATGCTTTTCGCCCGGATCCCAGCGACATGCAGCTGGCGATATACGGGATGCCGGTTCGCTGCGATATCTCGGCGGCTACGAGCGAAGATTTGTCGTCGAGCGAATGCAGGATGTCAATGTTGGCACCCGAGATTTCGTCGACGGCCCGCGAGATATTGTGGGAAGATTTGTGGGACGTGAAAAGCGAGTCGAGCATGTCCTGATCTTGTAGCAGCGGGCGGACGTTTTTGAAGTCTTTGACTTCTTGCGGGCAGAGCAGCGAAAACTGCACGTTCTGTCGGCTGAAGGGTCCGACCAGCGGATCGAGCAGCGAACTCAAACCAACCGCTGTCTGGAAATCGGTGATCCAGGCGACTCGAAGATTTTTTGATTGTGTACCACCGGGGCTCATAACGCATTATTTTACCACGATAGGAGCAATAATATGAAGAAATTTTGGGGAGAAATAGGCAATTCGCCACAGGCGGATCTTCGGTAGGGATTGGAGAATCTGCGCATTAAAAAGACCGCGGTTTTAATCGCGGCCTTATTATTGATGTCTTGTCTGTGACGGTCGCTTGTGTTGCGAGTTGCCGCTTTCTGTGCGAGTTAGACTATCTGTGCCTGCCTGCCTGCGCGGCGTTTGGCGTTGATAATCTTTCTGCCCTTGGCGGTTCGCATCCGTGCCCGAAAGCCCAGCTTACGCACGCGTTTACGCTTTGAAATTCTATGTGGATAATGCATATCAACCTCGTATATCTATCGTAATTTTTCTCACCATTGTCCGCAAACTAATCGCGGATCGAAGATGTTAGCGTCATAAACCGTGTTTCACAAGGATTTTTTGAGAAAAGTTTATGCAAAAAATTATCGGCGTCCGCACTCTTTATTTCCTGTTAATCCAATCGAATCTCTTTTTTTGACAGGATAGCGAGCAAATGTCCAATTCCCAAATACCCAATGCCCATGAGAAATCTCAAGCCCTAATCCCAAATCTGAAATAAGCATGATCCTGTTATCCTGTCCGAAAATTCCGTAAAAAATCTCGTACATTTTCCGCCAGAATCGTATACTTCAGGGCATGGGTAACGAAGTGGAAGCAAAATATCGTGTTGACGGGTTTACAGCTGTGCGAAAACGCCTCAACGAGTTGGGGGCAGAGTTTCTGGGAACGGTTCGGCAGACGGATACGTTTTTTGACGATGCCGCCGGTTCGCTGCAGGGTGCAGGTTGCGGGCTTCGGCTGCGACGCGAGAAGATTTTGCGGCGCGGAACCGGGGCGACGCTGTCCGGGGCGATGATTACGTTTAAGGGCCCGGTGGCGAAAAATCGCAAGGTCAAGATCCGCGAGGAAATCGAAACTTGTGTCGATTCCCCAGACGCAACCGTCGCCATCCTCGCAGCCTGCGGATTCCGGGCAGCAGTGACCATCGAGAAGCGGCGCAGCAGTTATCGCCTCGGCCGTGCGCGAATCGAACTAGACCAACTCCCGCTGCTGGGGACGGTGGGAAAATTTGTGGAAATCGAAGGCGTCAGCGAACGAAACGTGGAAACCGTTCGCAAAAAGTTGGGAATCGACGGGGAGCATATTCCAGAATCGTACCTGGCACTTACGTTGAAGGGCAGGGTTTAACCCCGCAGGGGTGTCAGAGTTTAGCCGGGGGTGTAAGCCCCCGGAAAAAGAGTTCCAAAAGAAAAACCAGCCCTGAAAGGGCGATAGTAATATCGCACACGCCTAACGTTTCTGCCGCCCCTTCGGGGCTAAAATTTTAAGAGCCATTCGTCCGGGGGTTCCGCTACGCTTCACCCCCGGCTAAATCCTTGACGCCCCGGTGGGGCTGAAGAAAGAAGCACGGCACCGCCATTTATCACTGGGGATTTATCGAAAGCTCATACTTGATTCGGTTTTCTGGCGTGGATGTGTTCGCAGCCCCGAGCCTTTCCCATATCCGTCGAGAGGCTTTGTTGTCCGTGTCTGTGATAGCAGAGACAGATATTATTCCCTCCGACGCCGCCAGCTGCAGAACCTTTTCAAATGCATGCTTACAGTACCCCTGGCGTCGGTGGTTTGTGCCGACCCAGTAACCGATCTCCGCGGTGTGTTCATCGTGATTGCGATGGCTTAACGAAATCGTGCCGACAGATATGTCCCCTGCAACAATGGCGAACGTCGTAGCTTGACGCTCTTGGCACCATTTTTTGATCTTTTCCAGAAAACTTTCAGCATCGGGAAGGTCGCCGGATTTAACACCCAAATCCTTACGCAAGCCATCATCGGTACACAACATGGCAGCCAATTGTTCGGCGTCTTTTCTCTGCGGTTTTCTTATCGTTATTGCAGTAATGACACAATCCCCACTGGCCGAGTGGAGCCAGCATTACGGACTCCACTCGACCAAGTTTTTACCCATCAATTTTTTTACCGTAAACTCCTACCACTTGCCGGTTTTGTTTTCCGGTGCGTTGGGCAGGTCGGCGATGGCGGCGAGGCCTTTGTCGATGTCTTCCTGCGGTAGTTCGTGGTCGGCGAGTTGGCCGCTGAAGTATTTTTCGTATCCCAGCAAGTCCATAAGCCCGTGCCCCGACCAATTCATGACGATGGTCTTTTCCTTGCCCTCTTCCTTGGCCTGCAGGGCAGCGTCGATGGTAGCAGCGATGGCGTGCGAAGTTTCGGGTGCGGGAATGAAACCTTCGGTGCGTGCCCACATGACGGCCGACTCGTAGCACTTGAGCTGATGGTAGCTCTTGGGTTTGACGAGGCCTTCGACGACGCATTGGCTGACCAGCGGGGCCATGCCGTGATAGCGCAGCCCACCAGCGTGGATCGGGGGTGGTACGAAGTTGTGCCCCAGCGTATGCATCGCCAGCAGCGGCGTCATTTCAGCGGTATCACCGAAGTCGTACGAGAACGGCCCGCGTGTAAGCGTCGGGCAACTCTTAGGCTCGACGGCGATAATCTCGATGTCGTCGCCGTTGATTTTATCCTGCACAAACGGAAAGGCAAGCCCGGCGAAATTCGACCCGCCACCGCAGCAAGCGATGATGACGTCGGGCTTTTTGACCCCGGCCATGGCGAGCTGCTTTTTCGCCTCTAATCCGATGATCGTCTGGTGCAGCATAACGTGATTCAGCACGCTGCCGAGCGAGTATCGGGTTTTACCGCTGGGGTCGGTGACGGCTTGTTCGACGGCTTCGGAAATTGCGATACCGAGCGACCCTGGGGTGTCGGGCATTTCGGCAAGGATATGCCGCCCAGCCTGGGTTTCTTCCGACGGGCTGGGGACGCATTTTCCGCCCCAGGTTTCCATCATCACGCGGCGGAACGGTTTTTGCTCGAAGCTGATGCGAACCATGAATACTTTGCACTCAAGCCCGATAAGCGAACATGCAAAGCTCAGCGCGCTGCCCCATTGGCCCGCCCCGGTTTCAGTCGTCAATCTTTCGATGCCGAACTGCTTATTGTACCACGCCTGCGGGATGGCGGTGTTTGGCTTATGGCTGCCGGCAGGGCTCATACCCTCGTGCTTGTAAAAGATTTTCGCGGGCGTTCCCAACGCCTTTTCCAGGCGTCGTGCACGGAACAGCGGAGCCGGCCGCCACATCGCCAACAGCTGGCGGACTTCTTCGGGTATGTCGATCCAACGCTCGGTGGAAACTTCCTGCTCGATGATGTTCATCGGGAAAACCGGCGCCAACATTTCCGGGCTGATGGGGTTACCGTCAGGCCCGAGAGGGGGGAGGATCTGCGTTGGCAGGTCAGCAGCGAGGTTGTACCATTGACGCGGCATTTCGGTTTCGGGGAGTTCGTATTTGATCTGATCCATAATGCAGTGCTCCTTGCGTTAAAGAATATTACTATTACGTCATAATGCTACCAGTTGCCAGCAGTTAATGCACCAATTATTTCTGGTCATAACCCGCGAAATGGAGGCAAAATCGTTACCGTCGAAGAAGTTCGCCGTTTTGGCGTGAAACCGGCCTGTTGCGGAGGTGTATTTTGGGGTGATGACCGCAAAGTTTGGCCTGAAAGCAGATAAGTCACCAGGAAATTTTGCCGCCGAAAAACGCTGAAAATAAAGGGTTTAGCGGTTGTAGGCAAAAACAGTCGCATTGTTTTGCAGGCAATTACCAATTTTTTTTTAATAAATGCAGAGATTCTATTGACTTGGGCTGTGAATTTCGTAGGATACTTCGCCCAAGGGTAATTGATCCTTGTTGAGAAATATTCGATGTCACGATAAAATGTAATTCGTTATTTCCTGCTTATAAAAGAAGTTAAAAGTTGATATTGGCAAGATGTTGGGCAGCAGGCCCCCAAGGGTGTGTTGTCGCAATGCGATGAAACACTACGTTTTGGGCTTGTAGCTCAGTTGGTTAGAGCGCGCCCCTGATAAGGGCGAGGTCGCTGGTTCGAATCCAGCCAGGCCCATGTGTGCAAGATTTTCAATTTGCAATTTTCAATTTCCAATTGGAATTTGAAAATTGGAAATTGTCAATTGTCTCGGGGCCGTAGCTCAGTTGGGAGAGCGCTAGCTTTGCAAGCTAGATGTCGCCGGTTCGAGCCCGGCCGGCTCCAGTGAAGAATTTCCAAATTACAATTTTCAATTTTCAAATTCCAATTGGAAATTGAAATTTGCCCGGTTTTACTGGGTTAAAACAACCATCGAAAAGAAAAGTAAAAAAAAGCTTTTTTGTTCTTGCCGAGCATACAATAAATTGGTACAAACTAAAATTCTACGCTTGACCCAATTCAAAAAGGTCAAACGTGTAATATCTCCGAGCTGCTGAGGGCAGGAGAGGTCAGAAGCGAAGCCCTACGGGGCCAGTTGACGGCCGCGATATATTTTTGACAAATTCATAGAGTTGTGTTTTTTCTGTCTAGAATATGAAAAGAATGAATTATGAATACGAGCGAAGCTTGAGGCGGCTTGTTCATATGAGTTCGGGTCTTTCACAAGAGGCCCGCGACAAATGTGGTCAAGCTACTAAGAGTGTATGGTGGATGTCTAGGCGTAATGAGGCGATGAAGGACGTGGTAGGCTGCGATATGCCTCGGCGAGCTGTCAAACGAGCTTTGACCCGAGGATCTCCGAATGGGGAAACCCGTCATCACTGTGCAAGCAGATGGTGTCACGCACGGCTGAATGTATAGGCCGTGTCGAGCTAACGCAGGGAACTGAAACATCTAAGTACCTGCAGGAAAGGAAATCAACCGAGACTCCGTTAGTAGCGGCGAGCGAAAGCGGATATAGCCCAAACCAGTCCTTCGGGATTGGGGTTGCGGGCGTTGATAAGGAGTTACAAAGGTTTAATTCAGCCGAAGAGTCTGGAAAGGCTCGCAATACAAGGTGATAGCCCTGTAGGCGACGTTTTAAACTCTCCGTTATTATCAGCGTTCCAGAGTAGCATCGAGCCCGTGAAACTCGGTGTGAAGCTGGGGGGACCACCCTCCAAGGCTAAGTACTACATTACGACCGATAGCGAAGAAGTAGCGTGAGCGAAAGATGAAAAGTACCCCTATAAGGGGAGTTAAAAGTACCTGAAACCATACACTTACACTTTGTCGGAGCCCTATGGCTGTTCTTCGGAGCAGCAACGGGTGACGGCGTGCCTTTTGCATAATGAACCGGCGAGTTACCGTATGTGGCTTTGGCTAAGTGTCTCCGGCACGGAGCCGTAGCGAAAGCGAGTCTTAATAGGGCGTTTTGTCGCATGCGGTAGACGCGAAACTGAGTGATCTACCCATGGCCAGGTTGAAGTGTCCGTAAAAGGACGCGGAGGACCGAACCCACTAACGTTGAAAAGTTAGGGGATGAGCTGTGGGGAGGAGTGAAAGTCTAATCAAACTCAGAGATATCTCGTTCTCTCCGAAATAGCTTTAGGGCTAGCCTCGGACCACTACATATCGGGGGTAGAGCACTGAATCGATCGAAGGCCCTACCCGGGTACTTCCTCGAATCAAACTCCGAATACCGATATGACTATTCCGGGAGTCAGACTGCGGGTGATAACATTCGTGGTCAAAAGGGAAACAACCCAGATCGCCGTCTAAGGTCCCCAATGTATACTAAGTGCTTAAGGAAGTTGGATTGCAGTAACAGCCAGGATGTTGGCTTAGAAGCAGCCACCATTTAAACAGTGCGTAATAGCTGACTGGTCGAGCAACCCAGCGCCGATAATGATCGGGACTAAGTATACTACCGAAGACGCGGACTTCAACTTCGGTTGAAGTGGTAGGAGAGCGTAGCTGTCGACATTGAAGGCGTACCGTAAGGAGCGCTGGAGTGGCAGCTAGTGATAATGCCGGTATGAGTAACGATAAAGCAGGTGAAAATCCTGCTCGCCGAAAACCTAAGGTTTCCTGGGGAAGGTAAATCCGCCCAGGGTTAGTCGGACCCTAAGGCCAGGCCGAAAGGCGTAGTCGATGGACAGCAGGTTAATATTCCTGCACTGTGCATTAAGGTTGAAGCATGTATGACGTATCTACACACCAGATCCGCCGATTAGAAGTGGCGGTTGGGAGTCTCGTAAGGGACTACCTCGAGGCCAATTTGTTGCTGAAGTCTGGAACGCAGGTACCTAGAAAAGCTGCATGTGGACGATGTGCATATCCGTACTAAAACTGACACAGGTAGGTGAGGTGAGTAACCTCAGGCGCTCGAGAGAACCGTTGTTAAGGAACTAGGCAAATTGACCCCGTACCTTCGGAATAAGGGGTCCCTCGCAGAACGATGCATTTATGTTTCGTATCTGCAGGGCGCAGAGAAATGGCACTGGCGACTGTTTATCAAAAACACAGGTCTCTGCTAACTGGCAACAGGATGTATAGAGACTGACTCCTGCCCGGTGCCGGAAGGTCAAGGAAGCAGGTTAGCCCTCGGGCGAAGCTTGCGACTAAAGCCCCGGTAAACGGCGGCCGTAACTATGACGGTCCTATGGTAGCGAAGTTCCTTGTCGGGTAAGTTCCGACCTGCATGAATGGAGTAACGACTGGTGCACTGTCTCAACAACGGACTCGGTGAAATTACAGATGCGGTGAAGATGCCGCGAACCCGTGGAAAGACGGAAAGACCCCGTGAACCTTTACTGTAGCCTGATATTGATGTCTTGTATCACATACGTAGGATAGGTGGGAGGTGTTGATCTGTCGGTTCTGGCCGACAGGGAGCCATCCTTGAAATACCACCTTTGTGCTATGAGCCACCTAACGGCGATCCCTTGAATCAGGGCGTCGGACAGTGTTTGGTGGGCAGTTTAACTGGGGCGGTTTCCTCCAAAAGAGTAACGGAGGAGCCCAAAGGTACCCTCAGTACGGTTGGCAATCGTACGAAGAGTGTAAGAGCATAAGGGTGCTTGACTGCGAGACCTATAAGTCGAGCAGGAACGAAAGTTGGGTTTAGTGACCCGGTAGTCCCGTGTGGAAGGGCTATCGCTTAACAGATAAAAGGTACTCCGGGGATAACAGGCTGATCGCCTCCGAGCGTACATAGCGGCGAGGCGGTTTGGCACCTCGATGTCGGCTCATCACATCCTGGGGCTGAAGGCGGTCCCAAGGGTTTGGCTGTTCGCCAATTAAAGTGGTACGCGAGCTGGGTTCAGACCGG
>DAOVZK010000013.1 GCA_030635145.1 Planctomycetota bacterium
AACCCCTATCGTTAGTTGCCAGCGGGTCATGCCGGGGACTCTAGCGAGACTGCCGGTGTCAAACCGGAGGAAGGTGGGGATGACGTCAAGTCCTCATGGCCTTTATGCCCAGGGCTGCAAACGTGCTACAATGGCGTGTACAAACCGACGCGAGACCGTGAGGTGGAGCAAATCGGAAAAAGCACGCCCCAGTTCGGATTGAAGTCTGCAACTCGACTTCATGAAGTTGGAATCGCTAGTAATCGCGTATCAGCGTGACGCGGTGAATGTGTTCCTGAGCCTTGTACACACCGCCCGTCAAGTCATGGAAGCTGGGAGCACCCGAAGTCGTGGTAATTCAGCCATGCCTAAGGTGAGTTCGGTAACTAGGACTAAGTCGTAACAAGGTAGCCGTAGGGGAACCTGCGGCTGGATCACCTCCTTTCTAGAGGATATATCTAGAATGTTGAATTTGGGAAAATTAAACCCCCCATTGCAGAGGAATCTGCTTCAACACTATGTCAGCACAACCTCGTCCCGCAAGGGATAGAGACTTGGCGACAAGTTTCCAAAACGACTCACTGTCAACTTTTATAGAAAGACCCTGGTCTAACGGCCGGGGTCTTTTCATGCGCTGAAGAAGGCAATAGGCATCTGGGACTAGGCAATAGCAAGAGAACCACAGATGGACACAGATTCACACGGATAGGGCTTTTTTGTCATCCTCGCGCACGCGGGGATCCAGGGGATTCCCCACGATGTTGGGTGGCATGGAAACACGGCGTTGTTTCGTCGTAGCGTAGCGAAGACCCGCAGGGCCGGGTAGCCATGAAAGAATTACATTAAATATCCAACACCCAACACGGAATGTCCAATGTCCAAGTAAAGAGCTTCGCAATCTTAACCCCGAAGGGGTGCTCAGAGTTTAGCCGGGGGTGTCAACCCCCGGGAAAAGAGTCTCCCCAAATATACAAGCCCTGAAAGGGCGGCATCAGTAATACTGGAGGTAATAATTTGCTTGTCGTGCTACGACCTGTCGCCCCTTCAGGGCTTATTTTCTAAAAACCATCCATCCGGGGGTTCCGCGTTGCTAAATCCTTGACGCCCCGTTGGGGCTGAAACCTCTGGCCATGCTTACCTCAGCGTAGCGGGTAAGCATGCATGGAACGAGCGAATACAAAACATGCTTCTGCACCCATACGGGTAAAAGCAGAAGCATGGCACCCGGCTAACCCGGCCGAGAAAAGTACCTGTTCGAAGATTCATTCCATGTCAGTAATGGCATTCTCAAAATGCCATTCTGAAATATTTTCTAATCCTTTAGCCAAGTAATCATATTTAATAGGAGAAAGCATATCAGCTCCATCATGACATGCCGCATTTGTTATATCCTCTCTTTCTTTCTTCTTTAAAGACTCCCACCACGTCGGTTGTATAGCTAAATTCTCGCAACAAGAAATAACCATACGAAAGAGATGATCTCCAATACAATTATCTTCGCAAATTCTTGATGCTAAGGATTGCATAAATGGCACGCATGTATCGGAACTCTCAATATGCCATGCAAAAAGAATGCCCCAGCCTTTATCCATAGGCACAAAACAAAATGTCAGCAGGTCTAAATTTCTACTATGGTCGCTAAGGTCTTGCAGTGGTCTACCTAGAAAATCAAAGTCAGGATAAAATAATCCAGAAAACACAACCGATGGTTGCTGGTTTGTACAGAAGATTACATACTTAATTTCAGGATAGGATTGTATTTTCAAACATGAATCGAGCTTATCCTTATGGAGTAACAGGTTTTTTAAACCAAATTCTGTTGCCACTCGTAAGTTGTTAAAAGTATCTTTGAGACAGTTATGATTTTTATGTCTCTCGTAGCAACTCTCCCATAAAGCCAACGCATTTTCCTTAACAAAAAGTTCTCGGCATAAGGAGCGATATGCATAAAGAAGTATTTGCTGCTTTGTGGATGAAAACATGTATTTGTCAATCGGTTCAAACAACTCGTTATCGTGGTCTTCACAAAATCCACGAAATGTTGACACCGTATTTATACCTTGCTTAGTAAATGTTGCTGTTCTGGGACTTCGTACGATATCACTAAAATTTCTTGAGATTGCATAAACTTCCCCTTCTCCGGCAATCAAAGACAAAGCTCCTTGCTTTTGAATGGAGTGAGCATTAATAATTTTGGAACATCTACCTCCTGCATCATAGTGTAAGCAACGCCCCTTTTTGCTTAAGTTTTTTATTTCGGATAAGTATGTATTCAAATTGTAGCTATCTGAACGTTCTAATTTGACCGGCCCATAGGACGACTTTCTATCTTTAGCCCATCCCCCGAATACCATAGATATTCCGTACTCTTGGGCGATCTTATAATTCTCAAGGCCAATGTCTTTTCCAATAAAATTCTCTTCTGTAGTTACCACTGGAGGGTCTTCAACATCAATAATATCCCAGTCATATTGTTCGATTATCAAACACCCTCTTGTGAGTGCAATTTGTGGATCATCATCACATACCCAGCAAGATGCTAATGCTCCTTCCACTTCATCTGCGTGTCTGTTAGACGAAGTAGGGGTCACACGAAGAGTGAAATAGAAAGTAGCCATAGATTATTCGTTATGCAAAACTCTTCATCTTCTTTTTGCAGCTGGTTTGTGTGACTTCTTGCAATTTTTTGACGCATTTGGCGAGGTCGATTTGCCGGCCCACCCATTATGCGGAACATTATCCGTCATTCACTATCGATGGTAAAGAAAAAAACGCGGCTGGGCGATGCAGCTGAAAAACGGCTTGCAATTGGTTGCAGCTGCGATACGATGAGCTGAAGGTTCAGGTTGTCTTGGAAATTCCGATTGGGAGCTAGCGGATGAACAGAGAATACCGGAACGGTCAGGTGGTAGTTCCGTCCTACCGAAACCAAGGCGTTCGATAAACTCGTCGACAATTTCTGCAAAACATGGGGCGGGGTACTGAAAGAGTACGACAAACAAGGCCCATCCCCTAATCCGTAGGATACTAGCTATAATGAACGCGACGAAAATACGAATTTGTCAGAACTTTTGTCGGCTAGCTGGGTTAATAAAACGAATGGCTCACAGGAGAAATTTATGCCGCACGTAGTTACGCGAGAAGTTGAAAATATCGGGTCGATTCAGGTAGTTCCGTTTGCTCATCCGCAGGGCTGCCGCGGATATCTTTTGGTCGACGCGTCCAGTAAACAGGTTCTTGCGATAGACGTTCATCTCGACCTGGTTTACGACATGGCGAGGCGTGTCAGGGACGAAGGCTGGGATCTGCGATACGTTATTGACACTCACACGCACGCCGACCATCCATCGGGAGCAGCTGACTTGGCGGAGCAGTTTGGTGCAACACGTATGACGCACGAAAAGGCGCTCCATGCGGGTGTCGACGTGCATCCCGAAGATGGTGAAACGATTACGCTCGGTGGTTCGACGATTGGTTTTCGCTATATGCCGGGGCATACACCCGACAGCATGGGCGTGGTGATCGACGGGGCGATTTTTACGGGCGATTCGCTGCTGATAGGGGGCGTTGCCCGCACGGACTTTACCGGCGGTGATGCCGGTGCGATTTACGATTCGATTCACGCGTTAGTCGACACGCTACCGGGCGAGACGCTGGTGTTTCCGGCTCACGATTATCGCGACCGCGTCAAAACTTCGCTGGGTGACGAGAAGAAATCCAACGCATGGTTACAGCTGGGCGATCGGGAAACGTTCGTGGAGAAGCTAACGGCGAATTCGCCGCCAAGACCTGCGAATATGGACGACTTACTGCGATTGAATCGCGAGGGCGTGAACATTCCCGAAACCATACCCGCCGCCGAGGCCGTTGCTATTATCACAGCCGGTGGGGCCGGTAGTGTGATTGATGTCCGAACTGGTGCTGAGTTTGACAGTGAACATATTTTGGGATCGCATTTGATTCCGCTTGATCAGATCGAGGCGCGAGCCGATGAGGTCCGGGCTACACCTGCTCCAAGATTGCTGTTTTGTCACAGCGGGAACCGTGCAGCTATGGCCCGAAAGGCCCTGGAGAAACTTCACGTCGCCGGATTGTCGGTGATCGAGGGCGGAATGAATGCGTACACGGCCGCGGGAGGCGAAACCGTTAAGGGCAAGGCGCGGATGTTGCTGGAGCGGCAGGTGCGAATCGCAGCTGGGAGCTTGGTGGTCGTCGGAGTGGCGCTGGGATTCTTCGTGAGCGCATGGTTCCTGTTGATTTCAGCCTTTGTCGGGTGTGGGCTGATCTTCGCCGGTATCACCGACACCTGCGGCATGGGTATCATGCTCAGCAAAATGCCGTGGAACAAATCCAGCATATCTTCCGACGCAGCTGCGCCGGGTGGATGCTCGGCCTCGCTGCCGGGTGAGGATAAAAAAGATAGCTAAACTTGCGGAAGTCTTGGGCTGGTTAGCTTATAGAATTGTGTGATGCCGCTTGAACTTTAATGCATATTTTGGTAACTTCATAAACATGCCTGAGATATCAAGATTTCTGGGAATCGTAATAGCGATGTTCTATCGCGATCATGCCCCTCCGCATTTTCACGCGGTATACGGTGAGTACGAAATCACAATTGATATTGAAAGTGAAATAGTTCACGGCGATTTCCCTAAGCGTGCTTTACGTGCAGTACTGGAATGGTTGGACTTGCACAAGGATGAACTTCTCGAAGATTGGCGTCTTGCCGAAGCAAAACATCCTCTCAAGAAAATAGCACCGTTGGAGTAGCAATTATGATACCCAGAATTATTGAAGCACATCATGTTCAGGATTTTACGATTCATCTCCGTTTTTCCGATGGAATCGAAGGCGATGTAGATCTCGAGGGTGAATTGACCGGAGAAATATTTCAGCCGTTGACTGAACCATCATATTTCAAACAGTTTATTCTGCATCCCGAACTGCACACCATCTGCTGGGATAACGGTGCCGACTTTGCTCCCGAATATCTGCATGACCTGATCCAAATTCCGGTCTAATAACGAATCGTACAAGTTTTTTCCTCTGTGAAAGGAATAATCATGGCGAAGATTACATTACAGGGTACGGCGATTGAGACGGTAGGGGAGCTGCCGGAAGTTGGCAAGGCGGCGCCGGACTTTACGCTGGTTAAGGGCGATATGTCTGATGTCAAACTCAGCGACTACGCCGGCAAAACAGTCGTGCTGAACATTTTTCCGAGCGTCGAGACCCCGGTTTGCGCCACAGCCGTGCGCGAATTCAACGCAGCTGCCGCCGACAATCCCAACGCCGTCGTGCTCTGCATCAGTGCCGACCTGCCATTTGCGCAGGAGCGTTTTTGCGGGGCAGAGGGGCTGAAAGATGTTATCACGCTGTCGACGTTCCGCAATCCCGAGTTCGGGACGAATTACGGTGTGGTCATCACCACCGGGCCGATTGCCGAACTGATGTCGCGAGCCGTCGTCGTTGTGGCCGCTGACGGTACCGTAAAGTACACCGAGCAGGTTCCCGAAATCGCACAGGAGCCAAACTACGCAGCTGCGCTGGCGGCCATGAAGTAGCCCGATCGTTCACTCGTTCACTTGATCTTATTTACGGCGAGGTGATAGTCGGGGTCGTCCATGAGGTCGACCTCGATGATGCTGTCGGCGTTGTTGAGCAGGGCTTGGCACTCTTTGCTGAGGTGCTTTAACCGGACGGTCTTGCCAAGCTCGTGGTATTTTTCGCAGATGTTGTTGATCGCTTCCAGTGCGGAATGGTCATAGACGCGGGCGTTGCGGAACTCCAGAACCACGTCGTGCGGATCTTCGGTGGGGGTGAAAAGTTCCTTGAAGCTGGTGACGGCTCCGAAAAACAGCGAGCCTCTTATCACGTATGTTCGTTTTTCATCCTCGTCGATGATCTTGGCGTTGATGGTTTTGGATTTGTTCCACGCGAACACCAGGGCAGAAATAACCACCCCAGCGATAACCGCAATCGCCAGGTCGAAAATAACCGTCATAGCTGACACCACCACAATGACGAACATGTCGCTTTTGGGGATCTGGTTCCACAGCCGCAGGGAAGTCCATTCAAATGTTGCGATGACGACGATAAACATCACGCCGATTAAGGCAGCGACGGGGATCATACCGACGCATTTCCCCAGCGTGGAAGACAAGATAATGCACAGTAGTACGGCGGCGGCGATAATTCCCGACAGCCTGCTCCGCCCACCCGAACGAATGTTAATCATCGACTGCCCGATCATCGCACACCCGCCCATGCTCCCGAATAATCCCGACACGATATTCCCCAAACCCTGCCCGACACATTCGCGGTTACCATTTCCGCGAGTTTCCGTCAGCTCGTCGATCAGCGTTAGTGTCATTAGCGACTCGATAAGCCCGATGGCGGCGAGCGTGACAGCCAGCCCCAGGATAATCCCGAAACTTTTGAGGCTCACCGGAATTTTGGGAATCTGAAACCACCCAGCCTTGCGGGTTTGCTCGGTAGGGGGGATTTCTTTCATATCCAACTTGGCAGCTGCGAGTTCTTGTCCCTCGGTTTGCACCTGCGAAACTTTCATGTCGCCTTTACGCTGCTCAAACAGCTCGGTTTTGTAGTTCTTCTCCTGAACGACGGCGTTTTTGGTTTCGACGAAATCGTTAACCGTGACAGCCTTGAGCGGTGTGAACTGAACCAGCAGCGTAACTACAACAATACCCACCAGCGTACCGGGGATCGCCTTCGTTAACTTCGGTAGAAAGTATATGATTCCCATCGTCAGGAGAATTAGGCCTATCGTCACAAGCAGGGCGGGGCCGGTCATCCACTGACCGGCGACCTCAAAAGTTTCGCGTGCCGCGTTATAGACGACATGCTGATTTTCTTTGAGCTGGGAAAACTGGGCCTTGCCAATGACAATCGCCAACCCGTTGACAAACCCGAGCATAACCGAGTGCGGCAGCAGCCGAACGAATTTACCGATTCGCAATACCCCGCAGAGCATTTGGATGATTCCGCAAAGCACAACGGCGGCGAAGAGATATTCCAAACCGTAGAGCACGACGAATCCTGTCATGACGACCGCCATCGCGCCGGTGGCACCGGAGATCATGCCCGGGCGCCCGCCGATAAACGAAGTAATAAATCCCACAAAAACTGCCGCCCAAAGCCCAACCGACGGATCAACACCAGCCACAAACGCAAACGCAATCGCCTCCGGCACCAACGCAAGTGCCACCGTCAACCCGGACAGCAGCTCGTTCTTCAAGTTTTTCTGACGCCGAATAATTAAATCAATCATGTATGGAATTACCTATTAAATCAGGAAACAGTTCAACCCCTGCAAAATGTGGTAAGCAATGGCTGCTCAAAGACATTACATTGAACCAGAATGGCAAGAGCACAAAGCGAGAAATTCATCGCTTGTGGAAACAAAAAACCCCAATACCGTCTGGTACCGGGGTTTTCCATTTGCAAAATTCGCAAAAGCGGGCGATGAGAGTCGAACTCACGACAGTCACGTTGGCAACGTGATGCTCTACCACTGAGCTACGCCCGCGATCTGGAGATGCATTTATATCATTTCCGAGCCGAAGGTCAAGAGTTTGCAGCGAAAAAGTTTATCTTTTTCCAAACCATCGAAATCCTTATAGAGCGTTTTAAGGTTGAGATGTGATTGTACAGCGTTAGCGAGGACAAGGTTGTCAAGGACGCTGAAGCAGACATAGTAAGCTACGTCGATGCAAGCGGACGCAGACAAACGCCGCCGCAGCTAGCAGTACGGCTGCAGATCAAGCTTAAAATGCTCTAGCTCAGTAACGCCATAAAATCAAAGATTCTGACAGCCTTAAAATGCCTGAAAAAATGAATGTAAAAAAAACTTGCAAAACTTCACTTTGTAACTACAATGGACTTCTATCTAGTGTGTGAGGTACATGCTGTTTCAGAAACTAGGGTCTTCGGACCGCGTCAACGAGCCATTGACGTTAATGCAAAATGTGAGGGAGATATACAATGAGTTGTGGATCGTTACGCACGATTTTTGTATCTATTCTATTGTTGGGACTAACCATAAGCTCTGCCAGTGCAACACTTATCGATGGTTTGAGTTTCGAGCATTATTCCCGCCTTTATTCTACAGGTATAGTTGTGGGCTATGGTTCCGATGCTGAATCGGACGAAGTCGGATCGTTCATCGCCTCTGAAAAAAAATCGGATAGTTCATACGAAATCTCCAGTAATTTCAAACTTGAAATTGAGATCGAAAACGCCATATCTCAGGATACCGGCGAATATTTTGTTGCGGACTATTCTCCTGTCTATGTGGTACCGGCGGAAGATTTGTTTTATTCCACGATCACTACAGACTTTGGGCTTGGTGGTGACGACCAGTTGGAATCCCTTCTCGTCCAGGATGAAACAGTGGGAGGGATGGCTTCGGACGGTGAGTCTATAGGGATCACCATAAGTGGTGTCAGCATTTCTCCGAAACTGCTCGTCGCGATAAATTAGAGCATTTTAATTAATCATAAAAATCCACGTCCTTTGGGCGTGGATTTTTTTTGTCCTTTTCTCTCCCATGGGACATTACATGTCGAAAATGTTCAAGATTATTTTGGACAATGGGGCTGATTTCGGCAAGAATGTTCCAAAGTATCATGCCGTTAGGCAATAAAGCGGTGCTGGTGTGTTATCAGGAGTTCGTTTTTTATGGGTACGGATACAAACGTCAAGACGCGTCGGGGTGCGAGCGGTTCTATGGGATTGCTGGAGACTTCACCACCGCGTGAAGTCTTTTGCAGCCATCTCGAATTGCGCCGCGTTCCCAGCGTTTTACTGCTCTGCCTGCTGACCGTCGTGCTTTTGCTGATTTCATTTCCTCCGTTTGACTGCTGGTTCGCCGCTTATTTCGCATTAGTGCCGTGGGGTTTGGCGATGTTCGGTGGTGTTCGTCGCAACTGGACATTGGCGGCAGGGTGGCTGACGGGTTTGGTTTTCTGGGCTGGTAGCGTTTATTGGCTGTTTTTTCCGACACCGGTCGGATACGCCGGAGCTGTCGTATATCTTTCGCTGTACTGGCTGATCGCGTCGGGAATGGTGCGAACGTCAATTCGTCGCGCGCTGCCGATGTGGTTCGTCTTGCCGGTCATATGGGTCGGCATCGAGTATATTCGATCGTTG
This sequence comes from Planctomycetota bacterium, assembly GCA_030635145.1. Lineage (GTDB taxonomy): Bacteria > Planctomycetota > Phycisphaerae > SM23-33 > SM23-33 > DAOVZK01. The sequence goes on from DAOVZK010000013.1 coordinate 9,151, forward strand.
GTTATTTGCTTTCCGTGGTTTTTCCTGTCGCAAACTCAGCACAGCTGCACGTCGCTGATCCAGATATCGGATATCACGGGGCAGTACGGGGTATCGTTTTTCGTCGCGATGGTAAATGGCGTTATAATCGATGCCTTATCTGCGCCGCTGTTTAAGATTTCGTCTCGCGGGCCGCGAATTAACCGAAATATCGCGACTGGTTTTTTCGCCGTACTGCTGACACTCGCAGCCATGCTGAGCTACGGTGCGTATCGACTCGGGCAGAATACTACAACGCCCGGGCCGGTAGTTGGTGTTGTTCAGGAGGCGGTTCCGATAACGCTTTCAGGCCGTGGTGTCCCCATTGACGAAATCTTTGCAATGCATCTCAAACGCTCGCTGGAATTCATCGGCGAAGACTGCGACGTTATCATCTGGCCGGAAACGATGCTCCCACCGGGACTTAATACCGAGCTGCTCATGGTCAATGTTAACGATCTTGATGACGATAGCGTTCGGGCGATTGCGGCGAATTTGTGGGGGCTGCGGACAACACGCGAAAATTCCCCGGCCAAGTTGCGATTTTACCTTACCCGAGCCATTGGACGGTGGGGGGGGGCACAAAGCTACAAAATCGCAGCTATCAAGTTGCTCAACGGATACGTGACCCCGGCCCAGCTGGAAGCGATTGATCCCAATGCTGTGCGGCTGATCGCGGCGGTTCTGCTTGGTGAGCAAAACACCCGCAACGTCAGCGATTCGCAGCTGCGCGGATGGTGCCGGTTGTTCGTCCGCAACGCCGACACCAGCACTCTGAGCGATGCGGATATATCCTCTGTCTACGCAATGCTCAATATCCCGCCCCGCGAGGATATTACGGGATTGTCTCACCAGCAGAAAATAATCGCAGTTCGCGGAACGATCGCTGCGATGTCGAAGCTAAAATCTCTTAATATTCAACGGGCGATAACCGAACTGTGCTCGCTGGTCGTCGGATGTCCGATTATCGCCGGTGGGAGTTCGATTCATCTCAACGATTCGCCCACGGGATGGCGTGATTCATGGGAGCTTCGCAACAGCGTGATGATGTTTGAATTCCAGGCCCCGTTGCAGCCTGTCTACTCCAAGATGCATCTCGTACCGTTCAGCGAATACGTTCCGTTTAAGTACTCAGCCCCGAAAATTCACAAAATTCTGCGATGGTTTGTTCCGGAAGTTATGCAGCAGCTAAGCCCCGGTGAAGACTGCACGCGGTTTGAAATCAGGCGTGGCGACAGCAAGTGGGAGATGATAACCCCGGTTTGCTTCGAGGGTTCCGTCGCCGGGCTTTGTCGAAAAATGGTCAACGCCGCCCCCAAGGGCAATTTGGTCATGGCTAATCTCTCGAACGATGGTTGGTTTGTTTACAAAGGCAGGGATGGGCAGTATGTCGGCACGACAGAGCAATCGCAGCATCTTTGTCATTACGTTTTTCGTGCGATAGAAAATCGCATCCCGGTGGTGCGATCCGTAAACACCGGAATCAGCACGATGATCGATTCTAACGGGAAGATTAAATCTATACTGGAGTTAAGAACCGAAAAATACCGAAAAAGAACTATGGTCACCGGCGTAATGAAAGTACACACCGCGGTGGATACCCGCCGTAGCATATACAGCAGTATCGGTGATGTCTTTGCTGTTGCGGTACTTGTGGCGATAGCTGGTGTGATTAGCTGTTTTTACTGGAAAAAAAAGAATGAATAACAGGCGAAACTTATTCGGATATGTTGGAATATGCAGCGGTTTTGTGTTTATCGCATTGCTGTGTTGCGGATGCTCGGGTTTCAGCTGGAAACAAAAGGCCGAGCCGGTAATTCGGAAAGATCAGCTCCATGTAGATGCCCGTGCAACATTGCTGCAGGCGGTAAATTCTGACGATCCGCTCGTGCGGGCACATGCGATGGAGGCAATTGGCCAGACACTCAAAACATCTGGTGCCGCCTATCTCATGCAGGGACTAAGCGACAAAGCAGTCATCGTTCGGTACGCCGCAGCCATGGGGTTAGGGGATATCAAGTACAAACCCGCCGAAAAAAAGCTCGTCGCTGTGGTAGAAAACCCCAAAACCGACGAGCGGGTTGTTTGTGCTGCGATATACGCACTGCATGAAATAGGCAATTATGAATTTGCATATCAGCTTGGAGTCATTCTCACCAGCCGTTTCGAGTTGGGTAGAGCTTCGGCAGCTCAGGCGATGGGAAAGATGGGCGAAAAGACGGCAATCGGGCCTTTGAAGACGGCTCTTGGATACGAAAATAACGACGCAGCCAAAATCAATATGGTTGAAGCATTGGCGCTTTTGGGCGATAAGCCAAGCCAGATTCATATCGAGGCCTATACGCAGAGCTACTTCGTCGACATGCGATTACCCGCCATTCCTGTTATGGCAAAGCTCAATACCTCTCAGGCTAAATTGGTACTTACCAGCCTGCTTTCGAAGAAAAATCCACCGCGAATCCGTGTTGCTGCCGCTGGAGGTTTGGGCACTATGGGGATGTTTGACGAGAGCGGTTATAAGTTCTGCATCAGGGCTGCCGAGCATCCTCGCGAGGTTCTCGAAGAAGCCTACCCGAAGTCAAAAAATACTATTACCCCCTCGGGGATTTCGTCTATCCAGAGGCTGGCGGTGATGTCGTTGGGTGACATCGAGTGCGTAGGGGCCTTCCCTGTTTTGCAGCGTACGCTCAAAAGCGACGACGGTGCGGTACGCGTTGCTGCAGCATGTGCCATTTTGCGAATGCTAGGCCCTAAAATCCCCCAGATATCACCTGGCGGGGGGGTAGATGAGACTCCAAAAAAAGTTGCACCGGTAGCAGGTAAGCCGCTTAAACTCCCTGACATGGAAACTGCTGACGGAATGGACTAATCGAAAACAGCAGATAGTGGTCTATTTTTGCTTGACTTATGTTAAATTTATTGCAGAATAAGGCCCCTGTCGTAAAAATTTCCAACAGGATTTAACAAATAATCGAAAGTTGTCCGATATTGTATCAATCATCTGGGATTGATGCGGAAGATCGGTCAATATTGTGAAGAAGGAGCGTAGCTTTGAATATCCTTACCAAGATATGTGTCGTTTTGTTGCTGGTAACGTCGCTTGTTGCCTGCGTGGTTTTTGTGAATATGGCCACCGTTCAACCGAATTACAAGTACTACTATGAGCAGGAGAAACTTAAAACTAAGCAGCACGCCAATAGTGCTCGTTCCAAAACGGACACTGCCAACAGGTCCACTCAGGAGTTGACTGCGGCGAAAAAGAAGCATGCTGACGCAGTGACGGATCTGAAACTCAAGAAGCATAAGCTGGAACTTGCACTGACTGAGGCCAAAAGAGAAATCTCCAGCTTAAAGAGCAATTTAACAAGCGAACGCGGATCGCTGTCCGGGCTGAATATTTCCCAGAAATCCCTTGTTAAAACGAATGACAATTTGCGTAAAGATCTGAAAAATGCAATTGAAGCGGCTCACAAGAAAAGTGCAGCTGCCATCAAGTTTGAAACGATGTTCAAAAAATCCGAGGCGGAAAAAGAACTCCTCGAAAGGCAGGTCAGTGTTCTTCAGGATCGTGCCAAACGCCAGAAGGCTCAATCCATCAGTCTCAGCCGGCAGATTCAGCGACTTGAACAACGTTACGGTCACACTGCCGAATCTAAAAATGAGGCTGATCCACTTGCACCGGCCCAACGCGTAACAGGTGCTATCACCGCCATTAAAGACAATCTGGCTAGTGTCAATCTCGGTTCCAATAGCGGGATGAAAGTCGGAATGAAGCTGATTATCTCCCGTGGTCCCGATTATGTGGGGATGTTGAAGCTGGAAAAAGTTGATGTCAATGAGGCAGCGGGTATCCTGATGGATGGTAATCCGATGTCGCCTCAAAAGGGTGACAAAGTTACCACAAAACTGGACTAGAACCAGGAAGGAATACTACTGTGACAAGAGCTTCAGGAGAAAATGTTGTTGAAGTCCAACCTGTGCCGGGCATATACACGGCTTTGATGATTGTGGCGGTTTTGGCTTTGTGGATTGGTATCGGGTTTTCGCTTGTTCGCCTTATGTCAAAGGTGCCGACCTCAAATGATGAACGTGGTGGGTACGGTTTGACTATGGGTGATCTTTTCAATTCGAGCGATCCTGAGGACGCCGAAAAATAGACATTTTATTAGCTTTCCATGCTGGGTTTGGGTTATCATTACGGCCGGCATGGAAATGTTTAATGCGAATCCAAACACTCAGGGAATTTCGAGTTGCTGTTTTTTGTACTTGTGCAATGATTCAGGCGACGCGGATGTATTGGATTCAATAAAAGTTAGGAACCCCCGGATATGATCTTTGATTCCCTACTGGGCATGTTTTCGACGGACATGGGTATTGACCTTGGTACTTGTAACACTCTCGTTTGCGTGCGGGGACAGGGGATTGTCTTAAATGAACCCTCTGTTGTTGCCGTAAAACGTGGAACCAATCGTGTATTGCAGAACGGCAATGCCGTTGGTGTTGTCGCCAAGGAAATGCTCGGGAAAACCCCCGGGTCGATTACTGCGATTCGCCCGATGAAAGACGGTGTTATCGCCGACTTCGACATCACCGAATCGATGCTCAGCTATTTCATTCGCAAGGTGCATCGCCGCCGAACCCTCGTAAAACCGCGAGTGGTTATTGCAATTCCGTCGGGTATAACGGCTGTCGAAAAGCGTGCCGTGCTAAATTCGGCCGAACGTGCCGGTGCCCGCCACGTATATCTCGTCGACGAACCCATGGCCGCTGCCATCGGGGCCGAACTTCCCGTTACCGAACCGACCGGATCGATGATCGTCGATGTCGGCGGTGGAACGACCGAAGTGGCGATTATCTCGCTTGCCGACATCTCCGTTTGCGAGTCGATCCGCGTGGCCGGCGACAATATGGACGAATCCATCGCATCGCATATGCGGCGAACGTACAATCTCATGATCGGTGAGCAGACGGCCGAGCGTATCAAGATTCAAGTCGGGTCGGCCTCGCCGCTGCCGACGGAACTTACCATGGAAGTTCGCGGGCGGGACATGATCTCCGGATTACCGCGAAAGACGAATATCTCGTCGGAAGAAGTTCGCGAAGCCATGAAAGAACCCATCGGAGCGATTATCGACTGCGTTACGCGAACGTTGGAAAAAGCAGAACCAGAACTTGCCGCCGACCTCGTCGAAAACGGAATCGTACTGGCTGGTGGTGGTGCGCTGCTGATGGGTATGGACACCGTTTTGTCCAACGCGACCGGCCTTGATGTCGTTCTCGCCGATGATCCCCTTACATGCGTCGCCAGAGGAACCGCGGTTTATCTCGAAAATCTCGACCTCTGGAAAGACACCATGGAAAGTGGCGAGGACGATTTTTAGATTTTTTAAATAACCCGCATGGAAAGTGCCGAGGACGTTTTTAAAATCCGAATTTCAGAACATCCTTTTTGTAAACACAATGGCGGCTTCGGCCGCTTTTTTGTTGTTGATTATCGATCAGAAAAACGGCATTCTTCAGGGCATGAAGCAAAAAACTAGAGCATTGAAAAGTTGCCAGTTCGTTTTTTTGCGCTGCGGGTTTGTTCGTGGCAAGGAAGAAACATGAGTCATATTACTCATATTCCGAAATGTTTCTGACGCAGCTACGGGCAAAGCAAGCCAGTAAAAAGCGAACTGTCAAGTTTGAGATGCTTTAGCGGGAGTAAAGTTATGAAATCGAGTCGAAACGTCACATGTTTTTCATTCGTGCTGTTGTTTTCGTTTTTGCTGGCGGCCTCGCCGGCGATGGCGCAGTTTGGTCCTTACAGCAGGGCCTTGAAGCGTGCAAAAAAAGTCACCAAAGGTGCCGACGACCGAAATCGCGAACTTGACGACGTGATAAATAAAGAGGGGGCGACGAAACCCAAAAAAAAGGCTCGCCGCAAGAAGAAGAAAAAACCCGCTCCCGCAGTTGCCGTCAAACCCTTAGGCGAGGTAATTTTTTCGACGGCCCCGATCAATCCGCTTGATCCCAGGGATATTACGAAAACTTTCAAGGCTGGGGATAATATTTATGGGGTTTTACAGCTGCGTAAAAAATTGCAGTTGCTCAGCAGCGACTCTTCCTGGTATGCCCAGCTGAACGTGACGGTTTTTGTCGATGGTAAACCGCGGCCGGACGGTTCGTTCTGGATTCGCGAGAAACTTTCACCTAACAAGCACATGCTGCTGAACGTTGCCCCCAAACCCGACAACCTGATCTCCTACGAAAATTACGACGTGACCTATCAACCGCTTCCGAACTCGTGGGGCACTTGCGGTGGGCCACTGCAGCTGACGAATCTGCTCGCGACACTGCCCGCGGGTAAGCATACCGTCAAAATCGTCGTGCGGCACGGCAAGCAGCAGGCCGTCGGAGAATTTACCATCGATGGCGACTTCAAACCGTACGCGAAACTTTATAAACAGCTACTCGCCCAGAGCATCACGAGGATGAAACTTCCCAAACCCGGCATGGTGGACAAGGAAATCGAGAAGGACATGATCACCACCGCCGGTCACGGCCGAGAGTTTAAGGGCTGCGAAATCCTGCAAGCCGTCATCATCTCCCCAAAATGGACGGTCACAAAAGTGAACCTTGGGAAAGATGGTAGTGTACATTTTCGCTCGCTGCGGGCGGCGTTGGCGATTAAGGACTCCAAGGGCAAATACTGGATCGCCCGCCAGGTTCTTTTTACCGAAGATTATGACGACGACGAAGACGACGGCTATGATGAGATGGAACTTTTCAACGCCGGTTATCGCATGCAGACTCTGAAGAAAAACGTCGTACCGGTTGAGGAAAAATCGGCTGACGCAGAATCAAAACCGGCCGAGCTTGACGTGAAAAAACTCAAAGACGCCAAGCTTGAAAAACCGGCGGTTCCTAAGATTCCCTAGCGGCCAGCAGCTCTAATCGAAGTGCGTTGAGGGCAGCGAGTGAGGCACGTTGCCGGATAATTTCTCGCGGATTGTGGTCACCCAGCGTATGTTTTTTGACGGTAACTTCTCCCCCGGGTTTGCAAAGCGACGTATAGACCAGCCCGAGCGGTTTTTCGGGCGAGCCGCCGGTAGGCCCTGCGACCCCGGTAATTCCAATGCCCCAATCGGTGCCGAATTTTTCGCACACACCTATTGCCATTGCACCGGACACTTGTTCGCTGACGGCACCGTGAGTTTCCAGAACCGCAGCATCCACACCGAGGATGTGTTGCTTGATTTCGTTGGCGTAGGCCACGACCCCGCCGCGATAATACTCGCTTGCCCCGCCGATGGACGTCAGCATCGCTCCGATCATTCCGCCCGTACAGCTTTCTGCTGTTGCCAATGTTTGTCCTGCGCGGCGTAAAAGCTCCCCGATTGCGCCCGCCATGGTGACATCTTCTCCAACGCCCAGCACGAGAGTACCAAGCCGCTCGCAAATTTTTTCGACGACGTTACCGGCTTGGGTGTCGGCTGTTTCTATGTCGGCAGCGTGAGATGTTATGCGCACCGACACCAGACCGTCGGCGACGGTAGTACCGGCCACCACAGGCCCGCTGCGTGTGAGTAAATCTTCAAGCTCAGCTGCGACCGCCGACTCTCCACCCCCGTAAGTTTTGACGACATGATGCGAAATTACCCCCACCCCGCGCGGTAGTTTCGGGAGAATTTGGTTCTCGAACATTATCCGCATTTCTCGCGGCACACCGGGGGTGACGTAAACGGTTGCATTTTCCAGCGTGGCCGTTATCCCGGGTGCCGTGCCGTTGGTATTCGCCATCGCCGCGGCCCCGGCGGGGATCATTGCCTGGATGCGATTGTTGGCGGCCATCGGATAATTTCTGCTGCGGAAGAATTTTTCGATTTCGTCGAGCGATTTTTGGTCGAGTGTCAGTTCTGCGTCCATGGCTTGGGCGAGTGCTTGGCGGGTAAGGTCGTCTGGTGTCGGCCCTAACCCGCCGGTTACGATTACGATATCGGCCTTCACGGCCAGCTGCAAAATGCTGTTGGCTATCAATGGTTGGTCATCCGATACGGTCGTGTGCGAGGTGGTTTCGATTCCGCAAAGCCCCAGCTGCCGGGCGATCCAGGCGCTGTTGGTGTCGAGACTTTGCCCGGACGTCAGCTCATCGCCGACGGACAAAATGCAGGCGGAAATTTTTTTATTACCCTTGCTTGTCATGCAAAATGTTCCTTATCGAGATTCATATTACAGTGTGGGCATTTTTTAATAACGGTTCTGTCTATTTCGGGTGCGTTGTCGCTTTGGAGTACAGCATCCGGCGTTAAAATTTCACCGCAGTGCGGACAGCGATCGGTCGGGGCGTGTGGCTGGCTGCTGCGGTTTTTGCGCAGGCGTCGGTTAAGGCTCGGCAGCGTTTCTCGGCCTGATATCGAGCGGTAATAATCGTGCCAGAAAACGATCGTCGCCGGGATAGCCGTGAAAAACAGCGAAATTACAAACCACACCCATCGCCGCCGGTTGTAACGCGGGGCCATCATCGAAATTCGCACCGCCGACACCACCAACGCCGCCACCAACGCAAGCAGCAACAGAATAGTTCTGAGCTCTAATTTTAAAGCAAGTGCTGTAAGCATCCCGGCATCATACCGTTTAGCTGCGCAAAAAAAAAGCGTTAAGCGGCAATTGAGATATTCTCGCGAAAGCAGCATCGGTTACTCTACAGATACACACATCAGAGCAGAGCCTCCACAAACTTGCGGGTCAATCCATTACCTTGCCGGCCTCCGGGACAAGCCGCCGGAGCACTTCGCTTTTTTCCCAAGAGGATTTTCCGCATTTTGGGCAAAGGGCATCTTTAGGGAGAACTTTTTCGGGCGTATACCCGCAGTAGTGACAAAGCAAACAAAGTCGTTTTTTGTGAGCAACACGGAACAAGCTGCGAAATCCTGACGATTCGCCTGAGCTTTCGGGGAGATTAGGGTGGGGAAACCCCTTGACCCTTCGACATTTTCTTCTGCCTCTGGTTTTCATGGTTCAGACTCCTTTCCATACTTCTTTCACCGATTCGCTCTACCTCATTATTAGGGTGATTTGACGGCGCCGGCAACTAGGGTGTTAACTGTATAGCCAGTTGGTGGTTATGACTCCCAAAAATATGGACAGTTGGGCGGATGTTACGGATATGAGGTTTGCATGGCCGGGCGATTTCGGATAGTATCTCCTGTGCTTCAAACGACATGGTTTTTGGCAAAAAATTTGGGTATTTGACATTTCACATTTATTAACACATTTGGCAAAAAATTTTAACAAAGTACGAAGGACGGTGACGAAATGCTGAATCGTAAAATAACAACTGTTTTGACTGGATTGGTATGTGTGGTTGTTGTCGCTTTGGGCGGATGCGATCCGCAGTTCGATCTCAACCGCGGGAATATTTTTGGCACTGACGCGATTTCGTCGCAGCTGACGTGGAAAATTCAGTCGCAGCACGGATTCAAAGACGCCAAAAAATCCATCGATGGAAACAGCAACTCCTACGCCATTACGCGTGGTAAAAACTACCGCGGTGCCTCGCTCACCATCGACCTTGAACGCCAGTGTGTTTTCAACATGGTCGTGATAATTCACGGTGCCAGGGAGTTTGACTTTGCCAAAGAAGTGCAGCTGTCGATCAGTAGCGACGGGAAAAACTTCAAACCCTGCTACCAGACATTCGGCACCCGTAAGATCACGTATCTTCCTGTGCTGACTCCGGTGACGGCACGATATATTCGCCTTACTGCTATCGAACCCGGTGCCAAGCCATGGGCCATTGCTGAAATCTATCTGCAATAAGCGAGAATAGGCAAAAAAACCGCTGATTGTGCAGAGCGAATCATTAGCGGTGCAAACCAGGAGCTGGGGATAGTGCAGGTTCCTACCAACACGACCCGTGAAAAAAGACGCTGGAAGCTGAGGTTGATAAACCCTCACAGCCCGCTGTCTACCATCACGCTTCCGGGTATCATCCAGAAGATGACCTTCAGCAGAAAGTCGGTTTTTATGCCGCTGAACCTCGCGGTATGTGCAGCTGTTGTCCCCGAAAACTGGGATGTCGAAATCGTTGACGAAAATATTTCTGACGATCCCCACGTAGCGTCGGCTGACGATATCGACGCCGTCGGCATTGGGGTGATGACCTCGCAGGTGGTGCGGGGTTATAAAATCGCTGACGACTACAAGGCCTTGGGCGTGAAGGTCATCATGGGCGGAATTCACGCGTCGGCCTTGCCGGATGAAGCACTCACCCACGCTGACATTGTCTGCAAAGGCGACGCCGAGGGCACGCTTCCCCACGCCCTTGACGATCTGGCGGTGGGGACTGCAAAGCAAATCTACGACTGGCGCGACAATCCCGACACACCCATCGCCACGCCCCGAAAAGACCTGCTGAACCCGAAGGATTACCTCGTGTTTAATCCGATTCAGACGACACGCGGGTGCCCGCATGGCTGCACGTTTTGCACGACGCCGGCGATTTTCGGGCGGACTTTCCGGCAGCGAAAAATTGACGACATTGTCGAAGAAATTCGCCACGCCAAAGAGGCGTTTAACTCGAGCGTGTTTATTTTTTCCGACGACAACGTCGCGGGGAATCAGAAATGGGCGATGGAACTTTTCGAAGCCCTGCGCCCGCTGAATATCCGCTGGGCCTCGCAGTGCGACATTCTGATCGCACGAAACGATAAGCTGCTGGCTGCCATGCGCGACAGCGGATGTATCGGGTTGATTCTCGGGCTGGAAAGTCCCAACGCTGGTACGTTGCGGGAGGCGGGTAAGAAATTCATCACCGCCGACGTCTATGTAGATCGAATCCGCAAAATTCAGTCCTACGGTATCAGCCTCTGGGGCAGCTTTATTTTCGGGTTCGATACAGATGACTGGCGAGACTGCATGAACACCGTGCGGTTCGCCCAGCGAGCCGATCTTTGCATGAGCTGCTATATTATTCTAACGCCGTATCCCGGTACGCAGGTGTTTGAGAAGTACAAACAGCAGGGGCGGCTGCTGACGCAGGATTGGGAAAGATACAACGGATCGACCGTTTGCTATCAACCCGAACGTATGACCGTGCATGAACTTCGCCACGCTCAGATGTGCGCGTTCCACGAATTTTATGCCATGCCCAGTGCCATCAAGCGTTTGGGGATTTTGCCGTTTAAAAAACACAGCTGGATGGCGAACCTGGCGATTCAACGCGGATTAAGTTACTATTACTCCAGCAAAAATCGAACGCTGCCGCGATTTGCCGATTTTCTCGAACCCGACTGCGAGCGGCGCATCATCGAAAGTCTCGGCAAATACAATTTGACCTGAAATGGCAAGCATATAGATTTGGGTGGCGTGATTACAATGCGAAGCAGGGTAACCACGGACGAACCCGCGAGCAATAAACAAAAGGAATTCCAATGACCGATCAAAATACAAGCGAGCAGCAAGCAACTAGCACCAAGCAGGGGTCGGGCGATTCGAAATTCAATTTAATGGTGACGGGCCTATTGGTTGTGATAATGGTTGCGTTAGCGGGGCTTTGGTTGCGGGAGCGGGGGCAGCGTGTGAAATTTCAGCAGCGCAATGGCGAGCTGACGACAGCTCTCGATGAGGCCCAACGCAACGCCATGCTCGCCGGGTTTGGCGGCGGAACTCCGGTTGGTTCTGATTTTGTAAAAAAGATTGAAATGGCGGCAGCAAAAAGTCAGCTGCAGGATTCACCGCCGCAATTTACCGTTGTTCGCGAAGAGCTGGCAACGATACCCATGACCGTGAACGGCAAAAATATGCGAGTGCTGCAACTAAGCGCCGCCGTCGCCAAACGTGCCGGATTTATCCCCGGTGATATGATTTACGTTACCGAACCACCCGCGGCGGGGACAAAAGAATAACGGCTGCGGGAAGCGCGTAGCGGCAAAATTGCCTCCGGTGCAACCGGCCGCGAGCCGCGGAGGCAAAATGCTTTCGGCAGCCATTAACGGCGCTCGTTAGAGGCTATCGAATTACGATAAGGGCTATCGAAATAGGTTTAAAGCTAACTAACTCGCTTTTTTCCATGGAGTTACGAGAAACGGTGAAAAAAAGAGCTTCTTTTCTGTCATCCCAGTGAAAACTGGGGTCTAGGGGCTTTCCCTGTGGGAATGATAGGAAAAGAGAATATTCAATGTCCAACACGGAACATCCAATATCCAAGGTAAAGAGCTTCGCAATCTTAACCCCGAAGGGGTGGTCAGAATTTAGCCGTGGGTGAAGCGCAGCGAAACCCACGGTATAAAAGGCCCCCAATAAACCAGCCCTGAAAGGGCGCTAGAAACTTGTATAATTCCCCTTGCGTTTCTGTCGCCCCGTTGGGGCTTATTTTCTTTACAACATCAATCCGGGGGTTCCGCGTTGCTCACCCCCGGCTAAATCCTTATCGCCCTTTCAGGGCTAATTCTTAGGATCGCCTCTTTTCTATCATTCCAGTGAAAACTGGAATCCAGGGGATGTAGGACGACGCGGGAATTTTTCCTGGATGCTCGTTTTCACGAGCGTGACACAGAGGGAAAAAACATGCTTCATAAATAGAAGCATGGCACCCGGCAATGCTTTCTTAAGCAAACGGGTCGAGTGGGTGTTCCGTCGGACACGAAAAATCTATCAATGTCCCTGCAGTTCCTAATGTTGGTCGGCCCTCAATAGAGTGATATATTCCCACGCAACCTCTTTTGGGGAAGTTATGTATATCTCCCAAGTTTTCCCAATCATAAAGACGCAAACCAAACATACAAAACCATATACCAGCATCAGATTTTACCCAGATACATTCATAAACACATTTTCCTTGATAGCAGCTGACCCGATCGTTTGTCTTGGCAATGCGGCTTTTTCTGAGTTCCTCCGCAATTATATATTGCTGCTCGAGGATGGGAAGATACTTAACTTCATTGCCTTCCCATTGGGCCTCAGGAAACGGAAGGTGAACATTTGCATGCCCATTTGTCTCTAGATATTCATTATAGAGTGCTGCATGAAAACCTTTTATGCATCGCCATACACGAGGTTTTAGATCACAGCCATTATAAGCAATCCCTGAGCTGTGTTTTGAACCGGGTAATTTTGTGGCACCAAACTTCCACTTATTATGGCGTTCCTTTGGATGCTTGCCATGGAGTACTGCTATCAACTGCGCAAGCATCTCGTCACCCACAGACTCATCCCCGTTGCACTTATCGTGTACTGGAAGAATAAATGCGTCAAGCCTATCTTTGGTGGCAAATATAGACCTAGGTGGAACATGGTCGCGAGTGGGCTTTTCAGAGGGAGTAAACTCTTTGCCACAGAGGTAACAAAAGGAGAGTTTTGCACAATTTTGAAACGCATTCTGTGTGTCTATCACGGGCACGCATGGCTCCCTTCCAGATATTTGTCAGCAATGATCGACCCTACTAGATTATTCTCTAAACGAAATTTCCCATCTTCTTCTCACAGCTTGTTTGGGGTAATCATAAGAACCCCGTCAATGCTCTTGTAGGGTAAATCGTCTTGGCGGGGAAATCAAACGATTTTGTGAAGCTCTGCTGGCCGATTCTCTGATAGCTTGAAACTGCGGGGTGCTGCAGTTACACTGCGTAGATGGACACAAACTGGATCCCCGCCTGCGCGAGGATGACAATTAATACAATCGCGACAAGATAGGCAATAAGCAATTGGAAATAGAAAATTGGAAATCGGAAATGCAAAAGCGTCTTGACGCTTTGGCGGCGGAGGGATTGCTTCGCGAACCGGTGGAGCTGGAATCCGCGGTCGGGCGAATGGTGCGCGTCGGCGGGGCGGAGCTGGTGTGCATGTGCAGCAACGATTATCTCGCCCTTGCCAACGATCCCGAAGTTCGCGCCGCCGCCGTCGAAGGAATCACGCGATGGGGCGTCGGGGCCGGTGCGTCGCGATTAGTAAGCGGCACGATGAGTCCGCACGTGGAACTTGAACAGCAGCTCGCAGCCTTCAAGGGCACCGAAGCGGCGGTGGTGGCGGCGACGGGTTGGATGGCAAATAACGTTGCGATTACCGCACTGGCGGGGGCGGGCGATTTGATTCTCTGCGACAAGCTCAACCACGCCAGCATTCTCGACGCCGCCGGAGCCTGCGGGGCACAGCTGCGAACGTATCATCATTGCGATGTCGGGCGGCTGCGGGTGCAGCTGGAAAAATATCGCGGGAAATACAAACGAACCCTGATCGTCACCGACTCGCTTTTCAGCATGGACGGAGATTTCGCACCGCTGCGGGAAATTGTCGAGCTTAAGCAGCAGTACGACGCACAATTGCTTATTGACGAGGCCCACGCGACGGGCGTTTTTGGTGCTGGCGGCCACGGGGTGGCCGAGGCCCTCGGCGTCGAGCAGCACATCGACGCGACTGTCGGCACGCTGTCGAAAGCCCTTGGGACGCTCGGTGGATTCGTGGCCGGGCCGAAGGTTCTGATCGACCTGATTCGCAATACCGGCAGGGCGTACATTTACACGACGGCACCGCCGCCGGGGATTTGCTGTGCCGCGATCAAAAGTCTGGAAATTATCCGCACCCAACCGCAACGTCGCGAAAAGCTGCTGCAAATGGCTGCCGATTTGCGTGATAAACTCTCCGCCGCCGGGTTCGACATTTGCGGGTCGCAGTCGCAAATTGTCCCCGTCGTTGTCGGTGAGGCCGCCGCCGCCGTCGAAATGTCCAAACGTCTTCTCGCGGAGGGTTTTTTGATACCAGCCATCCGCCCTCCGACTGTGCCACGTGGCAAGGCACGGCTGCGAATTTCCGTCACCGCCGCCCACACACCGGCCGACATCTCCCGCATCTGCGAATTGCTCCGTACGTTTTCGTGAGCGATTTTCACCCTGCATCTTGCCGATTGGCCCGCAGAATGTTATCCTGACAGCGAAGGTGCCGAAATGAAAAACAAGTTACGCCGTGAGATCAAAGCCAAACTCCATGCCATGTCCCATGAGGATATCCGGGCGGCGAGTCGCTGCGCAGTGGAGCATATTTCGCAGCTGGCGGAATTTCGCGATGCCAAGGTGGTGATGCTGTTTTTGAGCATTCCCGGTGAGGTCGATACTTTACCGCTGGCGAAGCTGGCGTGGGCGGAGGGAAAAAAAGTCGTTGCACCGACGGCCTGTTACAACTGTCGCAAAATGCGGCCGATAGAGTGCTACGAAGACGAGCAGCACATGTTTCAACATACACACGGGCTTCGCGGCCCGGCGGGTAAGGATGAGCTTTCCGTCGATCAGATCGATCTGGTAATCGTGCCGGGTTTGGCGTTTGACAGAAACCGCAACAGGCTCGGCCGCGGGGGCGGATTCTACGACCGATTCCTCGCCGACAAATCGCTGCGGGCCAAAACCGTGGGAATCGCCTTCGACGTACAAATCGTGCCCGAAGTTCCCGTCCACGACAACGACAAACCCGTCGACAGGGTGGTCACCGACAAGGAGATAATCGAATGAGAATGTACAGTACCAGATCGCGTCGAAAATCAGGCAAGCTCGTTTGGATAGCGATTGGCGTCGTGATTGCCGTGGTGATTATCATAATTTTCGCCATGCGTGGTGAAGACGAGACGTCCACACCTGACAGCGATAATGTTCAGGGGCCTGCAGCTGGTGTGACCGTTGTTGATTCCGCGGATGGTGCGGAGAATTCGGGAAAACCGTTTGTAAAACCTGCACCCAAGGTTGACCCCGAAGCCGGTAAGCCCGCGCCCGGGCCGAAAGGTATGACTCGCGGGCTGGCTGCCCAGATCGGCCCATCGCCGCTGACAATCGAGAGGCTTTCGCGGGAAGATGCCAGAAAAGCATACACCGAAGGAATAAAACTCTACGCCGAGCAAACCGACCTGCTGGCGGCGCGAAAAAAACTCAACGACGCCTACAATTCCGGGCAGCTGCACGAAGTTAATGCCGGGTCGGCCCGCGAGGTGCTGAGCTATCTTGCAGCTAAGACCGTACTTGCCCCCACGCCGTACGTAAACCCTAAAGATCCATACATGGTCAGTTACACTTTTGCATCTGGCGATCGGCTGGGCAGTTATATTCCCGATGGGCGGATCATTCGGCCGGGTGTCGTGGCTCGCAATCATCTTAACGTGCCCGTCGAAATTATCCCGATGGTTAACGGTTTGAAGTCGGCGACGAAGTTTCAGGCCGGCCGCGCGTATAAGCTTCTCAAAGGCCCGTTCCATCTTGTGGTTTACAAGGACGCCAAGGCTGCCGATATCTACCTGCAGGATTTATTCATCAAGCGAATCCCGATATGCATCGGTGCCCCGGAAACCCCCACGCCCGAAGGATTTTTTCGTATTGTTGACAGGAACCGAGGTGCAGTGTATAACGCTCCGAGTGGATCGGGTTTACCCAGCGGTACGCTCGCTCCGAATGATCCCGGATATCCGCTGGGCCCTCGCGGGTTGAATATAAAAATCGAGGGCATACAGCCGTTGGGAACAAATATTCCGGTGTCGCACTCGTATGCGATTCATGGAACGAATGAGCCTTCCAGTATTGGGCATGCGACCTCGCGTGGTTGCATCCGCCTTGGCGATGACGATATCAATTTCGTCTATGCCATCATGCAAAGCTACGGCGACCCCAACAGCCCAGCCGTCAGCTGGGATAAATGGAGTACGGTTTGGATACGGAAGTAATATTGATCGAATTGATTGAATTGATAGGATTGATAAAAAAGTTGTAGTACGAAAAATTAAGGACAAGGAAAGAAGTACAGAATGGTAGAGAAAAATTGTAAATCCTCGTGTAAGTGCTGCGAAAATGAATCGCAGGAAACGCTGCTGTCGCGAGTGGATGAATTGATAAACGAATACCGCGGCCAGAAGGGCGCTTTAATTCCCGTGCTGCAGCAGGGGCAGGCGATATTCGGTTACCTTCCGGAGATTGTTCAAAAACGTATCAGCGAAGGATTGGGAATTCCGCTTCACAAAGTTTACGGAGTAGTGACGTTTTACTCGTTTTTCTCTCAGGAACCGCGTGGGAAATATCTCATCCGCGTTTGTATGGGAACGGCGTGCTATGTTCGCAACGGTAAAAAGGTGCTCGACGAATTAAAGGAGCAGCTGGGTGTTGACGTTGGTGAAACGACCGACGATTTGCTGTTTACGCTGGACGTGGGGCGATGTTTTGGGGCGTGCGGGCTGGCACCGATTATCATGGTTAACGACGACGTCTACCAGCGGTTAAAACCGTCGGAGATTGGGAAGATTCTCGAATCGTACCGCAAGCCTCAGGTAGAGGCGGAGGTGGCGAAATGACCGACACCTGCAAAAAAATCGGAAGCGTAAAGCAGCTCGAAGCCGTTCGCACCGCCGCCGTCGAGGCAGCTGGAAGCAGTGCCGCCGAAACCGAAAAAATCCTCATCTGCATGGGCGGGGGATGTATCGCCTCCGGTTCGGAGTGCGTGAAGAATGCATTGCTGGAGTCGCTGGACAAGCACAAGCTTGGCGATAAGGTGAGCGTTGTCGAAACCGGCTGTTTGGGGCCATGCGTACGCGGGCCTGTTGTTATGGTTGGGGCAGATCGCGCGTTCTACCAGAATCTCAAACCCGACGACGCAGAAAAAATCGTCGAGCAACACGTTATAGGCGGAAAGATCGTCGAGGAACTTACCTGGACGGACGACAGTGACAATTCGGCATCTTCGCCGAAAATTCCTGTACCGCTGCAGGATGATATCGAATTTTTCAAACGCCAGACGAAAATCGTTCTTCGTAATTGCGGACTGATCGATCCCGGAAGCATTACGGAATACATCGCCCGCGACGGATACCGCGCGTTGGGTAAAGTTCTGGACGGAATGACCAGCGACGATGTGTTGAGCGAGATGAACAAATCCGGCTTGAAAGGCCGCGGTGGTGGTGGTTTCCCGACCGGCAGGAAATGGGAGTTTGCCATCAAATCGCCCGACCCCGTAAAATACATCCTCTGCAATGCCGACGAAGGCGACCCCGGTGCGTTCATGGATCGCAGCGTTCTTGAGGGCGACCCGCACTCGGTTATCGAGGGCATGGCCATCGGCGGATTTACGATCGGTTCTTCGCAGGGTTACGTTTACGTGCGGGCCGAATATCCCCTCGCTGTGGAACGTCTCCAAAAGGCTATCCAGGATGCTCGCGCAGCTGGGCTGCTTGGTGAAAATATTCTCGGCACTGGGTTTTCGTTCGATCTGGAAATTCGCATGGGCAGCGGGGCGTTTGTGTGCGGCGAAGAAACCGCGCTTATCGCCTCCATTGAGGGCGAGCGTGGGGAACCGCGTTCCCGCCCGCCGTTCCCGGCTGTTAAGGGATTGTGGGAAAAACCCACGCTGTTGAACAACGTTGAAACTTACGCGAACGTACCGGCGATTCTGCTTAACGGCGGTGACTGGTTTGCTTCGTTTGGAACCGAAAACAGCAAGGGCACGAAAGTCTTTGCACTTGCCGGTGCGATTAATATTTCCGGGCTGGTCGAGGTGCCGGTTGGTACGACGTTCCGGGAGATTATTTACGACATCGGTGGGGGAATTCTCGGCGGGAAGAAGTTCAAGGCTGCCCAGATCGGCGGCCCGTCCGGCGGATGCATTCCCGAGCAGTATCTCGATACTCCGATAGATTACGAGTCGCTGAACGCGCTCGGTGCGATCATGGGCTCCGGCGGATTGGTCGTAATGGACGAAGACACGTGCATGGTCGATGTGGCGCGATTTTTCCTGGAGTTCATGCAGGAAGAATCGTGCGGAAAATGCGTGCCGTGCCGCCTCGGGATAACGCGAATGCTGGACATTATCAACGGAATAACGCAGGGCCACGGGCAACCGGGCGATATCGAAGAGCTGCAGCAAATTGGCGAAGGTATTCAGGCGGCGGCATTGTGCGGGCTTGGACAGACGGCCCCGAATCCGGTGCTGTCGACGATTCGGCATTTCCGCGACGAGTACGAGGCACATATCAACGACAAGCATTGCCCCGCCCACGTCTGCAAAGATCTTGTGAGCTATAGCATTGACGCTGAAAAATGTACCGGCTGTACGCTGTGTGCCAAGAAATGCCCGACCGATGCAATTACGGGTGTCGTCAAAGGCCCGCACGCTATCGTGTTGGACAAGTGTATCGCCTGCGGAATGTGCCTCGAAGTTTGCCGCTTTGATGCGGTGAGCGTAAAATAATGGGCGTAAACTAGACGCCGAAAAGCGTCTGCGATTGCCGCTCAAGTAGAATTACTTGGGTGACAACGGGAATTTAGCGATAGATTCTTGACGGTAATCGCATCTGACGATAAAGTTAACGACCCGTGGTAGGGTGTCCGAGCGGCCGAAGGAACTGGTCTTGAAAACCAGCGTGCCCGAAAGGGTACCGTGGGTTCGAATCCCACCCCTACCGTCCGCGCCCCGCGGAGGCAAATAAGCTTCGCTCATCGCGCGGGATTTTTGTTGGGTGGGATGAGAACCCACCCCGTCGCGTAGCGACAGCCCGTGGGTTCGACGCCGAAGGCGCCGCTTCTTAGCGAATCTCACCAACTTTATTGGCGGAGAACCAATTTATTTACGCCGCTTTTACTGACAATTTTCCGGATTTTGGTGTATATTGGGCGAATGGATCGTTTTACACTCGAGAAAATTCAGTTCGATGCGGTGCGTGGGATACTTGCAGGGTTTTGCAGCTGTAAGCTCGGTAAGTCCGCCGCTGCCCGTTTGACGCCCAGCATAAAGCTGGACGTTATACAAAAATCGCTCAACGAAACTTCGCAGATGGTCGAAGTCATTCGCGATATCGGCCTACCGCCGTTCGGTGGAGTAACTGATATTTCGCGTAACTTATCCCGCGTGAAACCTGCCGGTGGGGCCGACGCCGAAGACTTCGCGCAAATCGCATCGACCCTCGACGGAATTTCGACCTGCCACGCCTTTATGCTAAAACTTCCCGAACGATTCGACTTGTTGCACGCGTTGGGAAAACAGCTGGGCGATTTTTCGCACGAGTCGGCGGCTATCCGTCAGGTCGTAAGCTCCGACGGAACAGTACGCGACGACGCCTCACCGAAGCTCGCCGAACTGCGGCGCGAAATCGCAGCTGTCACGCAGCAGATTCACGACGTTATCCACCAATACGTTCGCGACCCCGAAATTCGCAAGCTACTGACGGGCACAAACGTGACGGTTCACGGTGATCGCTACGTATTACCTGTGCGGGCCGACCATCGCGGGCGATTACCCGGTGTCGTTCATCGCTCCAGCCATAGCGGGCAGACGGTTTTCGTCGAGCCAAACGCATCGGTGACGCTGAACAATCGGTTAGTGGATTTGCAGGATAACGAGCGGGCGGAAATTTCACGGCTGCTCGCGGAGCTGGGTATCAAGATCACCGCCAAGTCGCGTAAAATCGAATCTTCGCTCAAGGCGATGGGAAAAATCGATCTCGTTTCTGGCAAGGCGCAGTATTCGTATCAGTTTGACATGACGGCCCCGGAAATTTCGCAGCAGGGGGGCATGGAGTTGTTTCAGGTTCAGCATCCGCTGCTGACAGCCCAGGCGTGGGAAGACAAACGCGCCGGGAAAGCTCCTGAAGAATCAATCGACGTCGTGCCGATCAACGTTCGGCTTGGCAGCGACTTCGACATTCTCGTAATCACCGGCAGCAACACGGGCGGAAAAACCGTTACGCTGAAAACCGTCGCGCTGATGGCGGTGATGGCCCAGTCGGGAATGCACTTACCCGCCCAACGCGGCGCGAAGGTTCCGCTGTTTACCGATGTGCTGATCGAAATCGGCGACGAGCAATCGCTGGAGCAATCGCTAAGTACGTTCGGGGGGCATGTCGAGAGGCTGAAACATATTTTCGCCAATGCCGACAAGTCCACACTTGTGCTGCTCGACGAACTTGGCAGCGGCACCGATCCCGACGAGGGCGGAGCCATCGGCCAGGCTGTGCTGGATGAGCTGCGGCGAATCGGATGTCTCGCCATGGTTACGACGCACTTTTCGATCCTCAAGGCCTACGCCATGAATCACGACCGCGTCGATAACGCATCCGTCGAGTTCGACACGCAAACGCTCCGTCCGGCGTATCATCTAAACATCGGTACGCCCGGAGAATCGCACGCCATTTCCGTCGCCGAAAAGCTGGGGCTGCCTAAAAACATAACCGCACTGGCGCGTAAACATCTTGGCAAGCGCGGCGGACAGTTTCGCAAGGCCATGCGCGTGACGGGCGAGGCACGCCGCAACGCCGAAGACGCACGTGCCGGTGCGACGGCGGCGAAAATTGAGGCCGAAAATCAGGCACGGGTCTACGAAACCAAACTCGCCGATCTCGACGGGTTAAAACGCGACCTGACCCAATGGCTGGCGAGGCTGACGGAGATGAAAGCGGGCGACGAAATTCCCGTACCGGCAAGTCGCATTGGGGCCACCGGTAAAATTGGAAAGCTTGTGCGGATTGAGTTTCACAAACAGCAAGCGGTTATCGATGTCGACAAATTGCAGCTGGAAATTCCGCTCACCGAACTGATGCCGGATATCGGGCAGCAGCAGGTACGCAAGCAGCTTGCCGCCGAGCGTCAAACGCAGGCGTCGCTGATTCGCGATGCAGAGGCTGACCAGGCGGCGGCGAAGAAATTACGCGAGCAGGCCGAGCAGGCGCAAAAACTCCACACCGCTCGTGCCAAGCAGTTCGATATGTGGCTGGGGGCGATTGCCCGCGTGAAAGTTGGCGACGACGTGCCGATCAATCAACGGCCCGGCTGCGGAAAAGTTACCGCGTTCGACCTTCCCGGAATGCACGCCACTGTGGAAGTCGAAGGCGGAAAGACGATGCGAGTTTCGCTGCAGGATCTTTTTCCGCAGATCGGCCCATTCGCTCCGAAAGCTCCAGCTGGTAATCGTTCTCGACAACAGCGGAGGCCCGGCGACAGAAATTCTGCTGACCAATCGCAAAGGGCAGGGCAGGGGCGTGGGAAACCGCGCGACGTTAATCGTCCCATACCGCACGGTAAAACGCAGGGCAAGCCCGCAGCCGAGAATCGCAAAGCTCTGCTCGCGACCAAACCCGGTGAGAAGGTTTTCGTTGTGCCGTTTAACACAGCTGCCACGCTTGTTCGTATCGACGAGGGTAAAGACCAGATTACCGTTCAGCGTGGTGCGTTTGAAATGCAGGTGAAGATTTCTGACTGCGAACCAGTCGGTTACGGCAAGGACAAACGCAAATAGCAGCCGGGGCTGATACCCGCTGCAACGGCGCATAAAAAAAGACGCCCGCAATTTTCTGCAGGCGCCTCAAGATTGTTGCTGTTCTCTCGCGGGTTTATACCGCACGATGTTTTTGCCGCCGATAAGCCAACGCATGGGTAAGGCTGTTGGGCGCGGTGAACTCTTCCCCTTATTGCCCCCCTCGCTGAAGGCCTGCGGTGTTACCGCTCGCGATCTTCTTCGCGGTCTTTCATGATGTCGTTGACGTGTTTGGAGATTTCGTTTAACCGGAACTCAATCGAGTTGAGTATCCAGAACTGGAAATGCTCGACTTTTGCTTGCTTATGGATCATCCAGATAATTTTCAGCGATACCAGCATAACGCCGATTTCCAGCGAGAACAGCTGGGGAACCCAGGAAAGGGCGCCGACGAAATGGCGGACGATATCTACGCCGATCAACGCTATCAGGAAGAGGATAAAGACAATGTTGAGTATCTGATCTGTGCGCCGCGACTCGGTTCCGCCGATCTGCCCGATGATGTTGCGGATTTTTTCCTTCTCTTCGCGGAATGCGTTGAGCTCTTTTTCCAGCGATTCGATCTCGGCCTGAGCGAGAGATGGTTTTTTTTTGTTCGGCACGGGATACCTTTCTTTTTTACAGCTGTACCAGCATCATCGCCAAATTATGAACAAAGCCAAAAATAATGCTTATGGGGCCGGGCACATATTGTCCTGACATGCTGGAAAGTAATCTTGGGCCAAACAACAATGCAAGTAGGATGAACATTCCGTACTGCCTCTGGAACCTTTCATATTCCGACCTTGTTTCGGTGGGCAGCAATCCACCGAGAATATGATATCCATCCAGCGGAAACACGGGGAGCAAATTAAACACGCATAGCACGAGGTTGATCGACATGGTAATCAGGAGAGCCTCTATGAGAATATCCCATACGTTGCCTGGATTATCCGAGCCAAATTTTGCACAAACGATGATAACAATCTTCAACAAGCACCCGGAGATAATTGCCAGTGCAAGATTACTCATAGGCCCGGCCAGGGAGACCATGATATTTCCCAACCTCGCTGGTTTCATGAGGTGTGGATTTACAGGCACGGGCTTGGCCCAGCCGAAACCTGCTATAAACAGCATCAGCGTACCGATCAAGCTCAGATGCTTCATCGGGTTAAGCGTCAGGCGGCCGGCACGTAGGGCTGTGGGGTCTCCAAACGCAAGCGCCACGCGTGCGTGAGCGAATTCGTGCACCGTCAAACTGAGTAAAAGTGCCGGGGCAAGGAACAACAAAAGACGCAAATTTTCGGGAGTCAGTAAATTCATGTCACCCTTTTACTTGACCGGAGCCTGTTCGGCAAGTCATAATACGCAACTTGCGGGAAGTATAGTCCCGTCGGCTGTGGAATTTCCGCGCATGTGCGGTGGCGGCCTCGAAAATTTAACGGTTTGCTCAAGAGCTAACCGCAGGGAAAATTGATGAAAGACTGCAAAGACAACAGCAATAATACTTGCGGATGCGAGTGCGAGAAATACTCCAAGCAGCTCGAGCAGGGTAAGCGTGTGCTATTGGCCGAGGGGCAGGCGATTTTAAGCGCCGCCGAACGCATCTGTCAGGACGTGGCCTTCGCCAAGGCTGCGGAGCTGATTCACGACTGCAAAGGTACCGTCGTGCTGACGGGCGTCGGCAAGGCCGGGATCATCGCGCAAAAGATATCCGCAACTCTCGCATCTACCGGAACATTGAGCATTTTCCTGCATCCCGTCGAGGCGTTGCACGGAGACCTCGGGCGGCTGCAGCGGGCGGATGTGGTAATCGCGCTTTCCAACAGCGGATCGAGCGAGGAAATCGTTCGGCTGCTGGATCACATCAAACGCCGCGGTTCCAAACTCATCGCCATTACCGCCGCCAACGAAAGCCCGCTCGGTAATCACGCCGATGTGGCGATTTCGTACGGTAACTTCGACGAAGCCTGCCCGCTGGGTCTGGCACCGTCTGTAAGCACAACCGTAATGCTCGCTGTCGGGGATGCTCTCGCGATAACCGTCATGGAGATGCGAAACTTCAAGCCCGAAGAATACGCGACGTATCATCCGGGTGGGGCGTTGGGGCGTCAGTTCCTCAAGGTCGAGGAGGTTATGACATCTCGCAAGGGCGAGCATCTGAGTCTGGCACGCGATAATCTTACCGTTGGTGAGGCGTTGGGGGCTGCGGAAAAAGGCGGGCGCCGCACCGGGGCCATGCTGCTCGTAGATGAAAACGGCAACCTAACCGGGATTCTTACCGACGCCGACCTGCGGCGTGCCTTTGTTGAAAATAGCGACGGGAATATCCAATCCGTCCCCATAAGCGACCTGATGACGAAAGCCCCTAAAAGCATTAAACTCGGTGACCTCGCCAGCGAGGCCGAGGCGATTTTCAATCAATATCGTATCGACGAATTACCCGTTGTAGACGACAGCGGCAAACCGGTCGGTGTGCTGGATGTTCAGGATTTGCTGGGCGTAAAGACTCTCAAAGACTAACGACTTGACTTATAGAAAAGAATGCGTTGAATACAAAAACATGTTCTGTGAATTATTTTTACAGCACCACTGTTAGGAGACATAAGGTGATTAAGAAAATAAAATTCGATCAGTTTACTATCTTTAAAGAATTAACAGTAGATTTTTTCCCTGGCATAAATGTATTTATTGGGACGAATGGTACGGGCAAAACACATATTCTAAAGGCAGTCTATGCTGCCGCAGATATTACCAAAACAAAAAAGAATTTTGCGGATAAAATTCTCGGTGTTTATATGCCTTCAGAATTGCAACTTGGGCGTTTGATTTATCGCAAGCCAGGCAGTTCCGAGGGGGCAGTTGCGATTACCCGCAAGTTAAATGGCGGAAATGCGACACTCCGAATGTCTTTCTCAAATCATGCCAAGCGATCGGATTCCGCTAAAATTATTGGTATTAACAAGTGGTGTAGTGAACCAATCGAATCTGTTTATATTCCAGTCAAAGAAATGTTGGCAAATGCCCCGGGGTTTAACTCTATGGTAACTTATCGAGAATTGCATTTTGAAGAAATTTATGTTGATATCGTCAATCGCGCCCTGACACCATTGCTTAAAGGGAATGTGGATGGTGATCGTAGGCGCATATTGGAAATTCTGCAAAACGCCATGAAGGGAAAAGTTAGGGTCAAAAAGGAAGAATTCTTTTTACGGAACAAACAGGGAAATCTGGAGTTTTCTCTATTAGCTGAAGGAATTCGTAAATTGGGCCTACTTTGGATGCTGATTCAGAACGGTACCCTCCTCAGTGGTTCTCTGTTATTATGGGACGAACCGGAAGCTAATCTCAATCCCAAATTGCTACAATCCATTGTAGAGATTCTTTTGGAATTGCAAAGAATGGGAGTGCAGATTCTTGTTGCAACCCACGACTATGTATTTCTGAAAGAATTGGATTTGCAAGCAAAAGCAACTGATAGCATAGCCTTTCATTCACTCTATCGCGTACCCGAGCAACAGACCGTTGCGATAGAAACGACTGACAAGTATCTGGATATACACCCAAATGCAATCGCCGAAACATTTACCGACCTCTACAATCGTGATGTTGAGCGTGCTATAGGGAGAAAGTAAACATGAAGCATAGTGTATTTAGGGAAGGAGATTTACGCTTTGAATTCGCAACGGAGTCCGAGAAATTTGATGTCCGTAGTTCGAGTCCACATGGTATGAAATTTGTTGATTTTGTCATTTCCGGGGATAAAGAAAATTATTTGCTCGAAGTGAAGAATCCTTCTGATAGCCAGATACCATCAGAGTATCAGCATTCTACACGAGAAGAATTTGCTAAGAAAATGCTTGATGGAGAGCTGATAAATCACGAACTCGTCCCCAAGGCTAGGGATAGTTATTGTTTTTTGCATTTGATGAAACGAGATGACAAACCGTTCGTTTTTGTGGTTTTACTTGGATTATCAGAATTTACTAATGAAGAAGCTTTGCTGATGGGTTTCAAGGATGGGCTTAATTCGCGTCTCAATAACGAGTGCGACACTCCATGGAAGCGGAAATATGTAAAAGATTGCATAGTTGTAACAGAAGCGAAATGGAAGAACGTATTCCCTGAACATAAGCTGCATCGCATAAACGATGAAACCACCTCAACAGACTAAACACTGAAAGCCATACATGGACTACAGCAACATAAAACTATTGGTATTGGACGTTGACGGTGTTTTATCGGACGGCCGAATTTTCATGGGCGCTTCCGGCGAGGAGGTCAAGGCGTTTAATGTCAAGGACGGCAGCGGGGTCAAGTATTGGCAGCGTTGCGGTGGGCTTGTCGCCTGGATTACCGGCCGCGAAAGTACGCTCGTTGCAAACCGTGCCAAAGAACTCGGGATAAGCGTTTTGCATCAGGGCTGCAAAGTGAAGCTGCCCGTATACCAGGACGTTCTCGCCGAACTGAACGTAGCCCCCGAGCAAGTTGCCGTCATCGGCGACGACCTTCCCGACATTCCGATGCTGATGCGTTGCGGATTTTCCGCTGCCCCACGCGACGCCGTCGAAGAAGTTCGCGAGCGGGTGGATTACATCTGCACAGCTGCGGGTGGCGAAGGGTGCGTACGAGAAGTTGTCGAACTGATACTCAAGAAAACTGGCAAATGGGATCAGGTCATGGAGCGATATCTGGCCCCCGAAAATAAAGACTGAAAGAATCTTTGACAGGATAACAAGATCAAAGGAATCATGTTAATCTAAAAAAGAAATTAGCTTGATCAACAGGAAAAACCGTGAACGATTACGGAAATAAAGGAACTCAGGGATGAAACGTAAACTCGCATTGATGATCACAAGCTTCGTGCTGCTTTTGCTGGGGCTTACTACTTACCAGTTTTTTGTCCCTAGCCTTCAGATATTCAACTCGGCGACCAATTTCCGCCACGACGTCAAGTCCTTCGGGCAAGGCGGGGAAAAGCTCACGTTCATCGACTACGACAAAGAAGGTGCCAAACGCGGTGTCTTTACCGCTCATTCGTGGACAAAGCACGATGACGGGACGCTCGATTTATTTTATCCGACAGCTGTGCTGTATCAGAAGGATGGCACGCGGACATATCTCAAAGCCGCCCAGGGCCACATAATCGCCGAGCAGGTCGCCGGTGGATTCAACGTCAGCGAGGGAACCCTTACCGGCAATGTGGTTATCTACTTCGACCAATTGC
This sequence comes from Planctomycetota bacterium, assembly GCA_030635145.1. GTDB lineage: Bacteria > Planctomycetota > Phycisphaerae > SM23-33 > SM23-33 > DAOVZK01. The sequence continues at coordinate 36,617 of DAOVZK010000013.1, forward strand.
AAGGCGAAGATGATGTCTTGCATCCTGACAAACGCACTTATCAGGACGTCACGCGAGACTGCATCCGCATCGTCGCCAACGAGATTAAATTTACGCGTGACATGCTGCAAATCGAGACAAAACCGGACACCGAAATTTCGCTGTGGTCGCGAACGGTTGACCTCGTGGGTGTCGGATTAAAACTGCGATGGAACGAATCTCCGCGTGAGTTACGGCTGCTGGAAATTGCGAAGATGAAATCCATGCTCATTAAGGAGCTTCCCGAAGAGATGGATATGATGCAGTTACCGGGGCAAACAAAATCTGAAAACCCCGCACCGGGACCCGTTGTCGTTACAGCTACCGTCCCAGCTGCAGAGTCGAAACCTGTCGTCGTGACAACCCTGGCGGTTGAAGCTCCAGTGGAGATTCCAGGGCGTACACCCAAGAAAAAAAAATCCGTAACATTGGTGAAGAAGGATTCCACGCCCCGTACCACTGTGGTTCGCGGGGATCGTGGTGAGTCCGAAGGGCGAAACGTTTACGAGGCAACCTTCTATGAGGATGTTACGGTTGATTCCGGTAATCGCCGCCTCAGCGGTGCCGATATTCTCGCGATGACCTTCGAATGGGACACCGCCTGGCGTGCCGACTCCGATGATTCCGAACCCCCCGCCCCGGTGGCTGCCAAGCCTGTCGCAGCTGCGCCGAAAAAAGACACAAAAGACGATCCTGCGGTAACGGCTGCAACGGCCCCGGCGGCACCAAGTGCAACGTCAGCCCCGGCAGCCGCTCCGTCTGCCGTTACGAGCAAACCAACCCCCACCGTAGCACCCGCCAATCAGGAGAAAGTCGAAATCCACTGCCGCGGCAAACTCATAATCAAACCCATCGGTAAAACCAAGCATCCGTCGCGAAAGAGATACACCGTCGCCGGTAAGGGCGCGCGGGTGCTTCTGACCGAACCGCAGGCATGCATCGTGTGCACCGACTTTAATTTCAAAAGCCCCGCCCAGGAAGCCACCTTCATCGGTACCGTAAAAGACCCCGTGCGATTGCTGCTGTCACGCGGTGAGGAAATTACCACAAAAGATACGATGCGATTCAACCGCACCGACAACAAGGGCTATCTCGACGGGCCGGGAACGATACTGCGATTTGCCGATGCGCCCGAAGTGGCGACCGGAAAAAATGAATGGGATCGCTTGATTATCGAAAACGACGACTCGCGGCCGATATCCGAACGCGTCATATGGTCCAAGTCCGTCGAAATTACGCTTACCGACTATCAGGCGTACGAAGATGGTAAACCGCTGGTCAACGCAAAAGGCAAGCCGACTCTTCAGCCGGGAATTAAAGACGCGACCTTTAAGGGCGACGTTAAACTGACCCAGAAAACCACGCCCGACAAAGCCAAACCCGATGTTCATGAGCTAAACAAACTCAGCTGTGACAATCTGAAAGTTGCGATGAAAACCGAGCTAGGCGAAAATTATCTCGACAAAGTCACCGCCATCGGCAACGTGGTTGGAATTCAGGGCGGTAATAAACTCAACGGCGACGAAACGATAATCGGATTCCGCCCGAAAAAAGCGACGGCAACCGAGAAACCCCCCGCCGCCGACGGGCTGGCCGGTGGTCTGGAAACCGCCAGTGTCGAACCTTGCGAAATTACCGTCAAGGGCCATGTCGATGTCACCTATCCCAACCCCGATACCCCCAAAGACGCACCGCTGCGGATTACGGGCGACTATCTCAATGCGATAATGACCTCCACGACAACCTCCGAGGAAGAAGCGAACCAGTTGGGTGTCGTCACCGGCCGACCCGCCAAGGTCTGGCAGGGTGATAACGCGATCGAGGCCGACAAGATTTATTTCGATCAGCTTAACGAAGGCGTGCTCGTAGAAGGGGCGGGCAAGTTGTTGTTTAAGGCCCCGCAGAAAGACAAGAGCGGAAAAATCACCAGCTATCGCCCGATCGTAATGAGCTGGGCGAAAAAAATGCGATACCACGGTAAACCCAGCGGTAGTTCCGGGGGGTATGGAATTTTCGACGGCGACGTGGAAATGCGCACCGATAAGAAGATCACGGACATTAACGGCGCCGGGGAATTGGTGCGGGCCGGGAATGTTCGTGTTTTCCTTCGCAAACCGGACAAAAAATCTGGCGAGCAGGGCGGAAAGGGCAATCCGATGCGAGTGGGCATCGACGATTTCGGTGCCAAGGTTTATCAGATCGAAGCCAGCGGCGGGAAGGGCGATTCAAAGCTGGCGGTGCTGCAGATGCAGCGGCAGAATCCCAAAAACGAAGCATGGGTTTTGCAGCGTCAGGAGCTGCGGGCCGAAGACTTCAGATACAACCTCGAAAACGAAAACGCCTTCGTCGACGGGGCCGGTAAGTTCCTCGCCGAAGACTACTCGCCCCCGAAAGATAAAAAACCATCTCGTGATGACGGCATGACTCTTCGCAGCCCATCACAGACAATCGTCAGCTGGACTAAAAGCATGAAGGTTGACCAGCAGGCCGGGCATCTTGCGGTTAAAGGCAAGGTGGAAATGCACAACTATACCGGCAATAAGCTACGGAACTCCCCGGATATCAAATTCGCACCGCTGGGGCGGCTGAGCTTCGGGAGGATAAACACGCTCCGTGCCGATACCATGAATGCCTGGTTCGATAAACCCGATGCCCCGGTGAAGAAAACCGCTCCCGAGGATACCGGCACGTTAGGTGCTATGGATATGACCTCCGAGTTTGGCGCGTTGAGGCTCTTTAAGGCGATGCACAACGTGACCTTTACCGATTCGGAAAAGGAAAATGTTACGCGAATCATCAGCGGGCAGCAGATCGTATACGAGGGCCCGAAGAATCTCGTGACCGTGTTCGGGTATCTCGAAGGCCAAAAGAAAACCGACGCTACGGTCACTATGGAAAATCTCAACGACCGTACTTCCAGCGTCATGTCCAGCCCAGCCCTGAAATACAACATGAAAACGGGCAAGGTTGAGACAGAGTCAATCGACGCTCGTGGCGTTACCGCAGGTGGAGGCGGGGAATAGTTTGTCGCTACACTCCCTCCGCAGCATAGGCGCAAAAAAAACGCAGCCACCGTTATGGCGACCGCGTTTTTAATTGCATGTCATTCAAGCTACCGCAGCATTTGTAGGGTCGGCCACTGCCGACCACCGGCAACGCCGGTGGTAAATTAGCATTGTCATTGTGAGCGAAGGAAGCAATCTCGTTTTCGGTAGTTTAGATTGCCACGTCGCTACGCTCCTCGCAATGACACCGTGAAAGAGGGTAGGGGGTGAACCCTACCTGTTACATCAGCTTGCCAAGTTTGGGTAGCTCGCCAATCAGCGGAAGTGCATATTTGACGTAGCCCGCGGTAATGCCGTTACCAGCCTTGTTAATGAAGTTACGGGGCAGGTGTTTGGTTTCGCGTGCGACGTCTTTAAGCTCCGCCCGCTCGTAGCTGATGCTATACTTTTCGCCCTTGGCACGCTTCATGACGACTGAACCGTCGATGTCGCCCTTCATGATAAACTCGGCGGCTTTTCGCCCGGCGGTGCGAGCTTCTTTCTGGTCGACTGGCGAGGCGTAACCGGAGAATGAACGCTGGAGGTACCCGTAGGTGTCGGCACGGACGCGAAGTTTGTGTCGGCCGAGGGTTACGTTCTGCTTGATGTACTCGGCGAGGAAGTCGCCCAGTGCACCCGAACCCGACAGTTGTGCGTTACCGTGCGAATCTCGCTCGACGGTGTGCCCGAGACGTTCGGCGAGGTTCACCATCATGGGTGTGCCGGTTTTGTCGGCGACACCTTCGGACACGGCGATGAGGCAACGGCCGTGCTTGGAATACACACGTTTTACGTCATCGGTGAACTGCTCCGTAGAAAACGCCACTTCGGGCACGTAAACCAGATGCGGCCCGCACGCCGAGTCTTGCATACCCAGGACGCTGGCGGCGGTTAACCACCCGGCATTACGGCCCATGACGACGCTGATCTTTACCCCGGGCAGCGAGGCGCTGTCGCGATCTTCGCCCGCAAATGCCGACGCCACAAACCTCGCCGCCGACCCGTAACCGGGTGTGTGGTCGGTCACGCGAAGGTCGTTGTCGATGGTCTTGGGAATGTGGAACACGCGTAGCTCGTAGTCTTTGGCTTTGGCCATTTCGTTTACGATGCGTGCCGTGTCGGCCGAGTCGTTCCCACCGATGTAGAAGAAGTATCGCACGTCGTTTTTCTCAAACGTTTTGAAGATTTCTTCGCAGTAGGCTTCGTCGGGTTTGTCACGCGACGAACCCAGAGCCGCGGCGGGGGTGTTGGCGATGCGTTCCAGTTCGCTTTTAGTGACCTTTTTGAGGTCGAAAAAATCGTTCTTGACGATTCCGCTGACACCGTGGCGTGCGCCCATAATCTTCGGGATAGACCGGCAAGACTTGAGAGTCTCGATGACGCCCACCAGCGACTGGTTAATCACCATCGTTGGCCCGCCAGACTGGCCGATAACTGCATTACCTTTGATCATATTGCTCATTTTTTCTCCAAAACTAAAGTTTATTTCATCGCGACCATCATGTTAAATACGAAATAAGAATATCGAAATCCTAAACAAATTCTAAATTACAATTTTCAAAATCAAAAACAGCGATGGTGAAATAGCTGATACCTTCGGTTTGGAAATTTGGAATTTAGGCATTCGATATTGTTTAGAATTTAGTATTTCGATATTCGGATTTTACGTAAAGACGGTGTGTGCCAAATTAAAATTTGCGTTGTCACCTAAAAAGTCACCATTATCCCGGGAGCATCTCCCGTTCGATGAACATGGTATCCCACTGCCCGGCGACGAATTTCTGGTGTGACAAAATTTCGCGGCAAAGCGGATAGGTGGTTTTGGTCGGTTCGATCACGAATTCGTCCAGTGCACGTTTTGCCACCGCGATGGTTTCTTCGCGTGTGGGGCGATGGACGATAAGTTTGCCGACCAGCGAATCGTAGGTCGGGGGAATGTTATATCCCTGGTAAACGTGTGAATCCCACCGCACTCCAAGTCCGCCGGGGGCAACAAATGCGTCGATACGTCCGGGTGAGGGGCGGAAGTTATGGGCGGGGTCTTCGGCGTTGATGCGACACTCAAGGGCACAGCCGTTCTGCTTGATGTCGTCCTGCGTGAATTCGAGTTTCTCACCTCTCGCAATCCGCAGCTGCCACTTTACAAGGTCAACGCCGGTGACCATTTCGGTAATCGGGTGTTCGACCTGAATTCGCGTGTTGACTTCCAGGAAGTAGAAGTTGTTGTTTTCGTCGAGCATGTATTCGACGGTGCCGGCGTTTTCGTATCCGACTTCTTTCGCAAGGCGGGCAGCTGACTCGCAAATTTCCTGTCGCAGCTTTTTCGGGAGTCCCGGTGCGGGGGTTTCTTCGATAACCTTTTGGCGGCGGCGTTGCACGGAGCATTCGCGCTCGAAAAGATGAACCGAATTGCCGAATTTGTCACCGAGAATCTGCACTTCGATGTGCCGGAAATTCTCGATGCATTTTTCCATGTAGAGTCGCCCGTCATTAAACGCGATTTCTGCCTCGGTCTTTGCTTGGCGGAACACTCGCTTGAGTGTTGCCTCGTTATGTGCGAAGCGAATCCCTCGCCCGCCACCACCGGCGGCGGCTTTGACGGCAACGGGGTATCCGATTTGGGCGGCGACTTTGCAGGCCTCATCGACGGTTTCCAATTCGCCTTCACTATCTGGGGTCGTTGGGACGTTTGCCTTCTTGGCAAGTGCCTTGGCCTGGATCTTGTCGCCCAGCGTTTTCATCGAATGTACCGTCGGGCCGATAAATACGATTTTACAGTCGTTGCAAATTTCGGCGAAGTGCGAATTTTCAGCGAGGAACCCGTAACCCGGATGGATGGCGTCGACGTCTGCGATTTCGGCGGCGGCGATAATTCGCGGAATGTTCAGGTAACTCTCGTTCGACGGTGGTGGGCCGATGCAGACCCGGTCGTCTGCGAGATGTAGGTAACTTGCATCGCGGTCGGCTTCGCTGTAGACGGCTACGGTTTCGAGGCCGAGCTCTTTGCAGGCACGAATGATCCGAAGGGCGATTTCGCCACGGTTGGCTATCAGTACGCGAGAAAACATATCAGCTCCTGGTGTTACGGTTTTACGCGGAACATTACCTGCCCGAACTCGACCGGCTCTGCGTTCTTGACGCAAACTTCCGCGATGGTTCCGGAGCATTCTGCTTTGATTTCGTTCATAACCTTCATCGCTTCGACGATGCTCACAACTGTCTCGGTGTTGACCTTGTCGCCAACCGAGGCGAACGCGTCGCTGTCGGGGCTTGGGGCGGAGTAGAAGGTACCGACCATGGGGCTTGTGATGTCGATAAGGTCGTCGTCGGGGGCGTCAGCTTCTTCGACCGCCGCCGCTGCAGCTGGCGCTGCCGAAGCAACAGGTGTGAAGGCGGCAACAGGTGCTCCCTGGGCAACCGGAACAAACGAGCCGCGTTTCAGCGAGATTTTTCGCCCGGCGTCGTCAATGTCTATTTCCGTCACGTCGTTAACCGCCATCATCTGCATAAGATGCTCAACGTCGGCGAGAATACCGGCAGGGGTTTTGGGAGTTACTTTTTTGACGGCGGCGGATTTCTTCGCCTTTTTGTTTTTGGTAGTCTTCTTTACGACCTTTTTAGTGGTTTTTTTTGCGACAGCTTTTTTTGCCGCTTTCTTCTTTACAGTTTTTTTCGCCATGAAATAATTCCTTTTTCAGACTCTACCGGCAACATTCTATAATATCACCGACAGCTGCGAAGCCACGAATTGTCCTTTATGACAATTCACTACTAATAAGTTCCATCTACTTCAATATCATGTCAATCATGCGACTGCTGAGCGAACTGAGTTTTTCGCATCCGCCAGCTGTCACTAAAACGTCATCTTCAATCCGAACACCACCAACATCCGGAAGGTAAATTCCCGGTTCGACGGTTACGATCATTCCTGCACGCAACGGTGTTTTGACGCTACGGGCCAATCCCGGTGCCTCGTGCACATCACGTCCCAGCCCGTGGCCGAGACTGTGGGAAAAAGCATCTCCGTGCCCGGCGTCGTCGATTATTTTTCTCGCGACGGCGTCGATGGTGCGACATTGTTTTCCCGGGCGAATCGCATCGATCGCTGCCCGCTGAGCTGCTCGCACCACCGGATACACGGATTCCATCAACGGCGGAATTGTACCGGCGAATACCACGCGAGTCAAGTCGCTACAATACCCGTTTTGCGTGGCACCCCAGTCGATGAGTATCGAATCGCCGCGTTTTACTTTGCAATCGGCGGGGCGGTAGTGGGGCAGGGCGGCGTTTTTTCCGACGGCGACGATGGTATCAAACGCGGATTTGTCAGCCCCGCCCAGCCGCATAAGATAATCGAGCTTAGCTGCCAATTGCCGCTCGGTTTTGCCGATCCAGTACGAAACCCCACGATTTTGCAGCGTGCGGAATGCTTTTTCGGCGATTTTTACGGATTTGCGGATGCAGGCAATTTCGTCGGCGTCTTTAATGGTTCGCAAATTGGGGATGATCGGTGGAATTTCGACGAGTTTTCGCTTGCCGATCTCGGCTATGAGTTTTTTCTGCCAATCCAGAGTTATATACAACGGCTGAATACCGAGCTTACGGATTTTTTTTCCCCTTATCACTTTTTCAAGGGCTTTGTGCATTGGGCAATCACGTGTAAAAATCTCTACTCCGGGGCATTCCTCGGTTCCCTGTTGCGTGTAGCGTCCATCCGTCAGCAGCACTGCGTGATTTTTCGCGATCAGCAAAAAACTGTCGTCGCCGGTAAACCCCGTGAGGTATCTCACGTCTACGGGATTAACTACGAGAAACCCCTGCACGGACGCAGCCCCGCGAGCTTTTTTTACAAATGTAAAAACCTTTCGCCGCCGTGTGCGATACTCACCACCTCTTACCGCCGAGGCTTTTTGTGCGTTTTTTGAATCCATAATGCCAAAGCATAACCAATTCTTATCCGATAAACCAGTTGGAAGATTGCCCATCAGCGGGATATAATAACTTTGGACTCAATTTATTGTAACCATTCACGGCTAAATTTTGACAGGATAACAGGATGAGAGATAGGGCTAAAAAATCCTGTTAATCAGGATTAATTTACATAGGAATTTGTATTCGTCGCAATGGTGTTTTCAGTTAGCACTGAATAGCTTGTTTTCTTTTTAATAATTCATAGTTAATCCTGTAATCCTGTCAAAAAAAGAGATTTTGGGCAGATTGACAGGAAAAAGAGT
>DAOVZK010000029.1 GCA_030635145.1 Planctomycetota bacterium
CGACTGGCGGCCCCCATCGAAGCCCGAAGCAGCAGTGCCCGCCTCGTACTCGTCGTGCACATGGCCGCCCCCACCATTCACGCCGGATTCGAGGGAACAATCGTGCTGGAGATGATGAATTTCGGCCCCTTCCCGTTGCTGATCGATCCGAACCACACCCTGCTCTGCCAACTGATCTTCGAAGAACTCGGCGACGATCCGCAAAACGCAATCTCCACGCCCTTCCATAAACAATCGACCGTGCTCGGGGATAAAAACGAGTAACCAACACTCTCAATATGCGAACGTTTCGAGATTTTCGGGCAAAATACTTTTGACGTATCGCTCGGCCGTCTGAAAATCGAATCGCTTAAGCAGGTATCGCAATTTTGGCTCCGTTCTCGAAAGATTCACGCGATGCCGGAATCGGTTACGCCTGCTCATTGGCGTTACGGGCTGGGCTGGATCGAATTCCCACGGATGCATGTATATCATCCCGGCGGCGGCGTGGCGTTGGGCAGCCTTCAGCCCCGCAGCGACAAACTTCACCGGGAACAATCTCAAATATCCCCCGCCACCAATCGGAATATTGCGCCGCAAAACCCGAAGCGTCACCGGAGGAAGCTCGACGATTTTACCACCGCTCGGCCCGGCGGCGACATGCGTCCATCGCGACACGTCCGGAACTCCGTAGCGTTTGTGCACCACGGGAAAAACCGACGAATCGTAAGTAAACCCGCTGTCAGTCAGCACGTCTATGGCCCACGGATTTTTGTGAGTGATCGAAAACGTCGGGGCCCGAAACCCCTGCACGTCCACCCCGGTGATATCACTGAGAATTTCGCGAGACTCGCGAAGCTCGGCGGCGAATTCTTCGGGAGTCAAACGCGTCAACATTTTGTGCGTCATACCGTGCGATGCAATTTCGTGCCCGCCATCGGCTATCCGCTTGATAAGATCGCGATGCTTGCTCGCCACACTCCCCAAAACGAAAAACGTCGCCTTTGTTTGAAAATCGTCCAGAATTCCAAGCACACGATTAACCTGCAAATCGACCCGCGAAGGATATTGCGACCATTTCTCAGGCGTCATTCCGCCTTCGCGGGCGGCCTCGACCTGAAAATATTCTTCCACGTCAAAACTAAGTACGTGTTTGATATTCACATGATTGCCAATTGCCTGTTTTTCCATTTTTTCCATTTTTTCCATCTTTTCAATTAAGAGTCCTGACTCTCAATCGCGTCACATTTTTTTAAGCTGCTCTTGCGCCTTGGCGGCGGCGTTTTTATCTTCGGGCGCAAGATATTCATCGTCCTGCTGAAGTTTTTTCTCAGCACTCACCGCCGCCTGAAAATTCCACCTCGCCATCTCGATATTCCCGTTTGCCTTTTCGATTACTCCTAAATGCCAGTGTGCTTCGGGAGAACCCTGCAGCGTTTTTATCGCCAGCCGCTGCAGCTGCAATGCCTCGCGATTTTTACCCTGCAAATACAGCAACCACGCTTTCGTATCGAGGTACGATGCTTCATCGGGGCGATCTTTCAACGCTTCACCTACCATCGCAACCGCACGTTGAAGTTGTTGTTGATTTTTAGGTTTCAGCTGCGAAATCGCATAGGCGGCGTTGTTGGCAGCTTCGGGATCTTTTGTCGCGGCGTAAATTTTCTCGTACAACCCCAGAGCATCTGAGAGCTTACCGCACTGCTCGGCGGTCACGGCTTGTGCGAACAGTAAATCATAGTTGCCTGGCTCGGCTTTGCAAATTTTGCGGTATATTTTCAGGGCCGCCGCTGGATCATCCTCCAGCGAAATCGCCTTGATCAGCTGAGCGGAAACACAATCGGCCGGTTTGAGAATTTTCAGTACCGCAACACAATTTTCCTTCAAAGGATCGCTAAATGTTGAGAGCATCGCAGCCCATTGGCAGGTCGGGTTTTTCTTGAGCGTCTTTAAGCTGCTTTTAGCTGTGAGATTAAACATGCCGGCATCTTCCATAAGCGTCGCCAGCAGCAATTCTCCGACAGCCTTGCGATTTTTGGGATCGCTTTGTGTAAACTGCACTAATTGCTCGGCTGCGGATTTCGTAAAAACGTCATCGCCATCAAATTCGCCCAGCTCGCTCGCAAGGGTCATCAAAAACTTATATCGGCCGAGCAAAAACTGATACTCAGAATCCTTGGGAGTCTTGTTTTTAATCTTCGCAAATTGATCCGCCCACGGTTTTGCAGACTCACCCGCCAAGAGCGCCTTCGCCATTCCCATTACGCACAACGACAAACCAATATCGCCCGACTGCGGAATTTTCAGCTCTCGCAGATCGTCCCCCATAAACGCCTTGAGCAACCATTTGCGAACGAACCATACCCCGCCACTTTGCCCAGCGGAGAAATTATCGCACAACTGCACAGCCGCCGAAAAATCATCAACGTCAATCATGATTCGCAAAACTTCCTCGGCGACAATGTCATCAACCGGGGTATCTTTGAACTTACCCGTCGTAAACTCGGTTAAGGCTGCCTTTAACTTCGCGTCATCTCCCTCTGTGTAGTATATGAAGATTTTCTGCATCAGCACTTCAGGCCGATCGAATTTCCCGGTGGCGAGCCCGTTTAGAATTTTCAATTGCTCGGGTGGTGTTTCGGCCAGGTCGGCCAACAGTATACGCGCGGCGAAATATTCATCCGCGTACGGCGCGATGTTTTCGAGCATCTTGCTGGCGTCGGATTTTTGCCCAAGTGTTGCCAAAGCGAAGCCCAATTGCAGCTGTAACTGCGGATCGTCTTTTCGCCCCATCTGTGCCAATTTTTCGAGCGCCGCCACAGCCTGCCCCTGCAACCCCCACGAGCTATAATATCTCGCCTTCGCCATCAACGCCTGCTGCTTTCCGGTGTCGCTTAGTTTTTCGAGATCGTCTAAAACCTCCAACGACTTTTTGAACTCTCCTGCCATGTTCAAAACGTCACTGAGTGACAGCATGGTCTGGAAATTCCCCGGGTTGACTTCCAACGCCTTGCGATAATACCCCTCGGATTGATCGTAACGCTTCTCGAGTGCGTATACGTATGCCAAGGCCCGTAGCGGTTGTGCACTTTTGGGGAACGCCTGCTGATATTTCCGACACGCCGCCAATGCTTTTTCGCGGTTACCCGAATCGGAATCAGCGTAGAAAAGTACAACCTTGGAAAACAGATTCGAGTTTTTGTTATCGGCGGCAATTTGGAGTAGCTGATCCAGAGAGGCGTCGGTTTTTTGCGTCTGCGACGCAAGGCGATACATCCGAGCCTTTTCGTACAGCGCCCTGTCCTTCCAGCCGGGCTGTTTTTCGAGACTCCCAAAAAGCATCTCAGCCTTTTTCCAATCGCCAAGATTCGCAAATACTCTCGCCGTCTGGAACGAAGCGTTATTTCGCACGTCATTGGGTACGTCTGTATTGTCGGCGATGCTGGAATATGTTTTCGCGGCGGCGGTCAGGTTTCCGCTGCGTTCGAGAAGAATTCCGGCAACCATGTCGCAGTAGTACAGTTTAGCCATCGGTGAACTGCGAAGGTATTCTCGCACTTGGGCGACGTCTAATTTCTTCGACAGCAGCACACCTTCGCGCAGATAGGTCGAAAATTGCAACGGATCGATTAGTATCGCCTTGTAAAAATCTTTTTTGGCGAGCTTGTCTTTACCCTTAGCAAGATACGCCTCGCCCAACAGCAGTCGCAAATCCACATTATCGGGATTCTTACGCACGCCCTTTGCGACAACGGTTATGCAGTCGTCGGTTTTACCGTATCTCAGGTATGTGCTACCAAGATGCAAAGCTCCGGCGGCGTCACTCGGACTGCCGGTAACGCTGGAACGAATATGCGAACTTCCAAACGCAATGCCGATCTGATCGACAAGCAATCCTGCACTGAGGTTACCGGGATCGTTTTCGAGCACGTTTTTCGCTTCTACCAAAGCATCTTTCAACATTCCCGTGTTAAACAATGCCTTCGCCAACCCCATACGATACCCGAGATCTTCCGGCTGCAAATTCACGGCGGTGCGAAGCTCGGCCAGACCTTGTGAGGTTTGTTCGGTTTGCAGATACAAATTTCCCAGCTGCCAATGTGCTTGTGCATTTTTTGGGGTTTCTCGAATTTGCTCCATCAGTAAAGCTTGAGCTTCGGCGTTGTCACCGAGAGTTGTTTTGGTGGCAGCCAACGTCAGCCGCCCAAGTTTTTTGGCTCTAGGATTTTTGAGCACGGCCTCGGAAATTTCCTGCGATCTGGCGTCATATCCGATAGTCCTAAACCCCTCGCTTACCGCCATCAACAGCTGCAAATCGTTGGGATGTTTTTTGCACACTTCATCAAATTCCTTCGCAACCGCCTCCTGCGAGTCTGCCTTTACGCCCGCCGCGGCCAGCAAACCAATCACATCCGCATTGGTCGGATGTAGCTTGAAATTATCGCGTGCATAAACGTACGCCTCTCTATATTGTCCGCGTTGGAGATACTCGCGGGCCATATACGCTTTGGCGGTGAAATTATCGGGGTCCAGCCGCAACGCCATTTGCATCGCGCCGGTGGCGAGGTCTTTTTTACCCATTTCCAAAACCGCTATCCCATAAAGGCAGTACGCATCTGCAGATTCGGCATAGTCGGTCTTTAGAGTGTAGAATTGTTCCTCGGCCGCGGAGAAATTACCAACCGCCATGTCTTTCTGGGCGATATATTTTCGGGCGTCGTAATTTTTGGGATTTTGCGACAGTACTTTCTCGCAATGATATTCAACACTTTCCCAATCTTTGAGTTCCAAGGCGACTTTCGCACGGTCGAGATTCAAGCGTTTGTTTTCAGGCTCGTTTTGCAGTAGGTCGTCGAGTTTCTTTGCGATGTCTTTCAGTTTCTGCTGCAATTTTTCCTTCGAGTCGCTCGCAGCTGCAACATCAAGGTCGTACATCCATAGCATCGCCTTGGCAACATTGGCGGTTTTGCTGGATTCGATAAATTTTCGCGCTTCGGCGGCCGTGGTATTATCACCGCGATTGATACAGGTTCGCATCAGAACCTCGGCAGCCTGGGCTCGATTGGGATCATGCTCGACAACCACGAGTAAAATTTGCGTCGCTTCGTCAAACGCCTTATCGGCGGTATCGTCGGCAACCTTGGCAGAGGCGAGGGCTTTTTTTTGCGCCTCGGTCTTTTTGAGCATTTGAGCCTCTCTGGCGTTTTCCTTGAAGTTCCCGGCGATTCTCAAATTAGCTACAGCTATTCCGCCCAAGTTAAAACCTATCATCTCCTGAATATTCAACCGCTCCTCGCCGCTGGAGGGTTTAATTTCTCGCAAAATTTCATTACCAGTCTCAAACCATCCAATCACCTCTCGCAGCCTTTTATTATCAAGCTGCTTTCCCATCGCGATCAGGGCGGGTGTTCTATAAGTTTCGGCTAGATGCTGGGTAGCAACGTTATTACCTTCCGGCGACAGCTCAATTGCCTTTTTCAGCGTCGCCCGCGATTTGTCATACTCCCAAAGATGCATAAGGGCCATGCCCTTGCTGTCATACCCACGCCAATCATTTGGAGCATCATCTAGAAAGCGTTCGGAAAGATCGAGTGATCTTTCGTACTTGTTGGCGGCGGCGGCAACCTTCGCTCGCACCAGTAACCGTTCCCCGCTGTTTTGTCGGATGTATGCAAAAATCGCTATTATGATCCCAAGAACCACAACTACCGACACTATGATAATAATTCGTTTCTTTTTCATCTAACTTTCCAAACCCTTAATTAGAGGTTGTTTCAAAACCTAAAAATCATTTTCGATTTTTTACGTATATCGCTTCTATTTCAGGTATCACTATTCGCATCATCTCAAAGGCACGGCTGCGGGCGATGGTTACTTCCGTTGTTATCGGCAGCGAAATTTTTATCATCGCCCCGCCCGAATCACCACCGAACAGCCCGCCGAACAATATCGAACCCTGCTGCGTCCAAAAACTTCGTGTGAACTTTCCATTGCACATGTACGTGTAAAGAACATACCGCTTGGGGCCAATGTCGGGCTTTACGATCAGCTCGCGTGCAGGAATCTCACCGATCGATTCGACTCCGCCGATGACAACGTCGCCTTTGCCCAAAATACTGCTACCGCCACCTTCGAGGCACAAATCAGGCGGGTGAATGCCCTTGCGATTGTCCTGGCTGTACAGCATGCAAAACTCAATCGTATTACCGTACCGCCCCGAATAAACGCGATTCACATAGCCCGGAAATTCCAGAATCGTAAGCGTCCGCCGATCCAGCTTAACGTCGCGCGAGTGCATGGTGACCCCGTCAATGACGACATCCTGCGGGATCGCGATACTGATGTCGCTCTGCGAAATTCGCGGTGGCGAAATACGATGAATCCACCCGGTGGGCACGGCGATGGCAGCCATGATCACACCGATGACCCATACGCGCCGGTCGCCAAGGGCACGCTTCATGCAATTGCCCTGCCCTGCGTCGTCACTACCTCGCCGAACTCCGTCAAGCAGCGGACGCACATCTATCGGCCGACCGCAAGCGACGCGAATCCAGATGATCAGCCGCTCCAGCATGAACATCAGCAAAAATGCCAAAACGAATATCAACGCACTTGACGTGTCGTGATACCACCCGGTGGCGATGCTCTCGTTCCAAATGTGGGCGACGAAAATGAGGCTAACGATTCGAATGGTGTTGGCGATCAGGGCTACGGGTATGATCATCGCAAACAGCCCCAATCGCAGCCATCCGCGAAGGCGGCAGACGTAGGTGTACAATGCCCCGAAGGCCAGCAAGCTTATCATCGTTCGCAGCCCGTTGCAGACATTCGCGATAATCAGAGATTTGTCGCCCTCGAGGAACACCCGGTTACCGTCGCGGTAGGCGATGATTCCGATTTGGTTCGCCACCCACACGCCCCACTGGGCAGCTGTCATCTTCAATCGAAAATTGATCTGCGCAACCGAAACTTCCGGTAAGGGAATCATGAACACCAGAAAAACGATCGGAAACCACAAACGCCTCAACGCATTATTGCCCCAGATCAACAACACCAGCCCAGTAATCACGCCGATAAACGCGAATCCGCTGACGAAATTGACCCGCGCCAAAGTTGCCATCACATGCAAAATAAGACTCAACGTAATTACAATTATTCCGCCGCGGGTGTTCGGGCAAACGTGAATTTTTGTCCGCCGCACCAGAATTATGGAAATCACGATTGAAACAAGCAGAATCAACGGGCCATGTGTGTAGTAACTTTCGCCCTCGACGAATCGCCCATAAAGCCCGAGGTCGTCGCGGTTCCACGCCGGGAACCAGCGATACCACATCTCGTAGAAATTGTAGCAGAACAGCATCACCAGCGCAACGGCAAGCAGCAACCACGCGCCAATCGCAAGGCTGCGAGACCTCGGTGGCGAATCTAAGTTTTCTGTGGGTGTCGTGCGCAAAATTTACTCCGTCAATCAGTTTGCGGATCATCCCTGCACCCGGATCGCCCGGTGGTAAGAGATGACAACTCGCTGATTACATATCGGTATTTCCCGCTGGAACTTTGGGGAATATTCTGACAATGTTCAATTCCACATCGACCACCGGCGCCAAGCCTTTCGCGAATCGCACCGAGCAGCCTCTCGTCGCCGCCAGCCGAATACTGCTCGTCGCAAACCAGCAGAATGCGAACGTATCCGTCGCGTTGCTGATGAAGCTGGTACTTGTTGATACCGGGAATTCCGCTCAGGGCCGCGTGGACGGCCGAGCTGTGTATGCATCGCCCATCAGGCGCGATAAGAAAATCGTTGCTTCGTCCGCGAATGACTTGCATCAGTTCCAACTCGCGGCCGCACGGGCAGGCGGCGTCGCTAAGCTGCCCGATGTCGTCCGTGCGATATCGAATAAACGGCGTGGCGAGCGAGTCCAGCTGCGTGACAACGATTTCACCGTCCTGCCCCACTGCTGCCGGAACACCGTCACGCAAAACCTCGACGATAACATTCTCGCTGGAAATATGCATTCCGCCTTCGCCGCACTCATGCGCAATAAAACCAGCCTCGCGAGACCCGTAACAGTTGGCGATGTGAATTCCGCCAAACGCATCCGATATCAGCTCTCGCTGCCAGTCGTGCAAAACCTCGGCGGTCGAAAAGAAAACCTCAACGCCGATATCGTCCAATCGAAGCCCAGCTGCACCGGCGAGCTTGCACATGAGCGTAACGGCGTTGGGATATCCGAAAAGCGACTTCGGAGCAAACCGGCGAAGGGCATCGACGAACTCCGCGATGCTCGATTCGCTCAACTCCGATGCGGGGAACAATCGCTCGTTGATCGTCCAGTCGCGCAGCCGCTTGATTTTATCCTGCCGCCCAAGCTCAACGGGCGAATTCCAGATGTACCCCTCACGATCACCAACGCGAATGCCCCACCACTCGTGCGTGCGAATTCGCAACGCCTTGTCGTAACCCTGCCGCCGCTTGTCGAAGCAAAATATCAGCGGCTGACCCGACGACCCGCCCGTACGATACGGAAGCGCCCCGCCATCGCAGCTGCGATTGACCAACTCGTCACGATGCTGCGAAATTGTAGTCTTCGACAGCAAGGGCAGCTTTTGCAGATCGCCGAGAGATTGCGGGAGCCAGTCTTTGGCAAGCCCGGCGAACTCGGCGTAGTAATCCGTCTGGTTCAGCGCGACGCTAACTAAACGTTGGAGCTTTCGCAGCTGAATTTCGCGAAGCTGCTCGCGCGAATACCATTGACTTTTTCGCAGCTGGCGAAGAATCGACATCGTGCGGCGGTGGCAGAGCTTTTCCTGCAACGGATAAATGATATTTCGCGCGATAAATGGAATCATTTCTCACCTCCCATGAGAATTTTGCGGTAGAGCAAATCGATTTGCCCGGTGACGGCGGCGAGATTGAATTTTGCCTCGACGCGTTTGCGGGCAGCTGCGCCCATACGACTTCGCAATTGCGGATCGCCGTTTAGCTTGATAAGTATTTCACTTAGCTTTTCGATATCACCCGGCTGTATTAAAAAACCTTCGACCCCGTCGGTAACGATTTCGGGAATCGCGCCGACGTTGGTCGCAATGACCGCTAACCCGCGAGCCATGCCTTCTAAAAGTGCCATCGGCAACGCCTCGCTGTAGCTCGGTAATGCGATGCAGTCGGCCGCGGAGAGCGATTGATCCTTAGCGTCACCAGATATTGTTCCGACAAGCTTCACGACATCCCCGCATTTTTCGCGTGTGATCAATTCTTCCAATGCTTCGACCTGACCGAACATGGTTTGCCCACCGGCGATTTCAACCGTCCCGTCAAATCCTTTTCGAGCAGCCCCCGCGACGGCGAGGATTAAATCTTCCGCCCCTTTACCCTGCGAAAGATTCCCGAGAAACAGCACCCGCATTTTTTCACTATCGTTAATTTGAGAATCCGAAAGGTTTGGAATTCGCACACCGTTGGGGATCACGATAAACTCAACCGTTGGGAAAATCGCATCAAATCGTCGCTTCCACTCGTCGCTCAGCACGATAACACCGCAGGATTTCCGCAGCATTCTTCGCATCAGCATTCTACGAACGCAACCCAGCGAGCTTGCGAAACTCTCGAACTTCCCGCCATGGATATGCCACACAATCCGGCGCCCAAACATCCGCCCGACGGCGGCGAAAAGCGCGTCTCGCCAAAACGTAAAACCGCTGCACGTGTGGATGTGCAAAATTTTGGTGCGCGTTTTGCGCATCGTACAAACGATTTTTCGCAGCAGCGACCACTGCGCCATCAAGCCCGCCCCAATCCATCGCCCGGCCCGAGTAGTCTTGCCGGTATTGACAATCGTAACGCGATACTTCTCGACAAGGTCGCTACACACCAGTTCGCGCATCACGCTGCTCATCCCCCCGGCCGTCATTGAAACCGGGTACGGCCCCAACATCATCACGCCAGGCAAATTATTATCGGTGTTCAGCGAAAATCCCTGCGAAATCCGCACCTGCTGAAAAACACGCAGGTACCCCTCCGCCATTTGCAAATCGCTGTAGTGTTGTGCAATTCGTTTGGGTGCGTTGGTGCGAAACAGCTCGCATATTTGCGGGCTGGAGGCAAGTTTGCTCATTGCTGCAGCCAGGCTTCCGGGGGCACCGCTGCGTGTCAGAATTCCGCTTTGTCCAGGCTCGATAACCTCACCCACTGCCCCGACGTCGGAAGCAATTGCGGGCAGCCCTGCGTTCATGGCCTCCAGCAGAACCATGGGGAGACCTTCCGTTCGCGATGGCAGCACAAACGCATCGGCAGCGGTGTACCAGTCGGAAACGTTACCGCACGAACCGGCAAACTGCACCATGTTACCCAGCTTGAGCTTATCGCGAAGAGTCTCTAGCTCAAGGCGGTATGACTCACTGCCGCCACCGACAATCACGATGCGAATTTTTTGGTCGAGATTCTGATCACACAACAACCTCACCGCTTCAAGCAAATCGGGGTAACCTTTTTCCGGTTTGAGATTTCCGACAGCGAGAAACACAAACGTATCCGAATCGCCCAATCCGAGACGTTTGCGAATTTCGCCCCGCTTGCCGGTTGGGGTAAAACTTCCGACTCCGTTGCGAACGATTTCGACGTCGCGCTGCATTCGCAGCAACTCCGAGTACCTGCGGGCGACTTCGGAAGAGACAGCTGTAACGGCGGCGGGTTTTCGCATGGCGGCGCGATCTTTCCAGCGGCACTTGGCACCATGGAGCAATCCGTGAGCGGTAAAAACTATCGGATAATCTCGGCGCCCGCGAGCTGCGGTTACGTAAGGCAGCGACGAGCGGTCGTGCACATTTATAACGTCTGGCGCGAAGGCCTTGAGAATTTTTCGCAGCCGCAAAATGCCCGCCACGTCAAACCGGCGATTGGAATTCAAAACGTCAACGTCGATTCCATCTGAGATCAGCTTATCCCCGAACTCACCGCAGCTGCGCATGATAATCACTTTTACCACGACGCCCATTTGAGCAAATCGCTTGGCGAGGTGCATTACAACGCGTTCTTTTCCACCGGGGTGCATGGAATCCAGCACGAGCACTACGCGCCGTATCGCGTTGGGCGGGGTTTGTTTTGCTGGATCAGGCATTGGCAAGCTGCCTTCCCGGACGAAGTGCCTTCTTGGGTTTTGGCTTTGAGTTTTCCTCAACGGGCGGGGTCTCTGCAAGCTTTTTGGTTTCCTGTTCCACAATCGCAAGCAGCGGAACGCTCATGAGGAAAATCGCATAGGCGTACTCGAAACCGATTTGCGAAAGAAACGTCGCACCGGTGGCAAAGGCAAGCGTAGTTGCCTCCAGCATCGCCGCGTATCGCCACGCCCACTCGTCCTTGCCCCCCAGATTCTGCATCGCCATCCTTCGTATTCGCCTCGTCGTCAGCAGCGTCGAGAGAATCATGCCGATCAGCAATATCAATCCCGGATATCCCATCCCCGCCAACGTGGAGAACCACACACTGTGGGCAACGTGCGGTTTGTCGATGCTGTGAGTTTTGTACTTGTTGTACTGATCGAGAAAAACGGGCATGCCGATTCCGACACCAGTCATCGGGCGGGCTTTCGCCATGTTGCGAGCGGTTTCCCACGCCCAGATTCGAC
Organism: Planctomycetota bacterium; assembly: GCA_030635145.1. Classification (GTDB taxonomy): domain Bacteria; phylum Planctomycetota; class Phycisphaerae; order SM23-33; family SM23-33; genus DAOVZK01. The sequence continues at coordinate 11,604 of DAOVZK010000029.1, forward strand.
CCATCGCAGAGGCATCCTTATCGTACGTTTTCATGGTGAGATATCGTTCGCGAGTTTCCTCGGGCAAGATCGCCAGCACCACAGGAATCGCCATCAACCCCAGCACGACGGCACGTTTTAGGCTGTATCGCCGCCACAGGGTAATCCCGCCCGACATCGACATCGCCAACAATCCACCACGCGACCCACCGGCGACGACGGCCGGTACCGCAAGCATCGCAGCTGCGAACATTCCACGCCGCCGCCACTTACCAAGAACCTCGGTCGTCGCGAAAACCAACATCGGAATGCCCATCGCAATGAAAAGCGCCGTGTCGTTATTGTCCATACCCATCGGGCCACCGTGGTGCGTCCGCGTTCCACCGCGAACCATGAACAAACCCAATCGTATCGCGTAAAGACCCGGGCACATCGCCATGAGAATGACAAACGACTTGAGCTGCGCCCGCGTGCGGATAAGACCCGTCATCAGCATCAACGCTATACCGATTTTGCTGAACTTCTCAAAAAATTCCATCGAGTCGTCCGGCGATGCCGAGGCGACCGTCGAAACGCCCATCCAAAACCAAAACATCATGAACCATGTCGCCGGGCCTCGCAGCCGAAACCGCGGACTGTCAGAAAATAGTCCGCGAAGGATCAAACAAATACCCACGAAGAATACGAATCGCGAACCCTGAACGTCCGAACTCCACACCAGCGACTGCGGCTTCATGAACGACAACCAGCAATACGCCATCAGCGCCTGGAACGGCCCCGTCAGCGCGTACGGTATCGCGCCGTATCCGAGAATCGTCATGATGATGTCGCGTATACCCATAAAAATCCTGTCTTTATCGCATCAAGTTCAAGGCACCCGACCATGTGAATTCTCGCTCGACTAATTCGCGGGCAGTGCGAGCAATTTTTTCGCGTAGCTGCGCGTCGGTTAACAATTTGCAAGTGGCGGCGGCAAGTGAGTCGGGAGTTTCACCGAGCAAAATATTTTCGTTGTCGGCGGCGGGGGTTGCGAGTGCACAAAGTTTTGTTCCCACTACCGCAGTTTCGCTGCTCCACGCCTCAAGGAGCTTATTTTTTATGCCCGTTCCCGAAAGCATCGGCAATAGCACGACGGTGGCGTCCAAGAGATACGTGCGGATATCGTCAACGCGGCCGGTAACGTCCACCCGATCGCAGCGAAGCTTCAGCAAACGCTCGGCGGGTTCGGCACCGACGATTTTTATTTTCACGTCGGGGTGCTGCTGCCAAATTTTCGGAGCGATTTGCTGCACCAGAAACTCGGCAGCCCGGGCGTTATTAGGATTGCTCATTACACCCGTAAAAATAACGTTCACCGGATCGGTAGAGGCTTCACAGCTGGGGGGTCTGCGAAAATAGTCCGAATCCACACCGTTAGTGACAACTTTTACGGCAGGTGCATCGCACCGCTGCGAAAAATTATCGGCATCACTCTGCGCGACAAACGTAATCATGTCGACGAACTTTGCATAGCGTTTTTCGTAGCGTTTTTCACCGAAGGCAAATCGCAAATCGCGAAATTTGTCGGCGAGCGAAACGTCGCGGCTGGTCATCCGTCGTTTTTGTTCGATCAGCGGATCGTCCACAAAATCGCAAATTACGCGACCCGCAGAGCGAGTCTCTGGTGCGTATTGCAAAGTGGTGGCACCGAACAAAATCACGGCGTCGAAATCGGCGGCGCACTCAGCGAGCCGGGTGGCAAGTTCGTTGCTGTAGACATACGGGCTCATCCAGAATCGTCCCGCCCCACAAGTCGGGGGTGTCCCTTCAACGGGCGAAAGTATCTCGATGCCTTCACGCTCGTAAACCCCAACGCCCCGCTGGTCACCGGCGTAGCTAAGCAGCGAAACTTCGTCACCGCCTCGCCGCGCCTCGCGGGCAAGATGATACGTGCGCAGATAAGTTCCGTGCGACAGTGGATACGCAAACCGAGATGTTACGAATAACCATTTCATCAAAAAGTTACACCTTCTCTAAGCGCGCAGTTCGCACGCGGAAACACTATGTATCTATCGGCAAGATAGGTGCGTTAACCTTGGAGAAGATTGGCGGCGGCGGTGACAATTTCGGCGGGGGAAATTGCGTCCATACATGATGGGACGATATCGCACGAACGTTTGTAACAAGGCCCGCACGTCATCGGCGAAATGATTTTCACGCCGTTGTCGAACAAGTCGATCTCCTGATGGCACGTCGGGCCGAACAACCCCACCACCGGAATCCCCCGAGCAACGCCCACGTGCAATCCCAAAGTGTCGCCGGTAACAAGAACATCGCACTGCGAAACAATGGCGGTAAACTGCTGCTCGGTGTTGTCGCTACCAGCACGATATACCCCTAAACCGGCGGCGGTGCAAATGGCGTCGTTGAGCTGTTTTTCGCCAGGCCCGCCAAGAAGTACAGGAGCTAAACCCTTTACAGTAAAGAATTTGCATATCTCGATCCAGCACTCAACAGACGGAGCCTTGTGCGCAAAAACGTCCCCTGCCCCGGTGTTAAGCCCGACAATCGCACTCGCGGATTTTCGCCACGGGGCGAACATTTTTTCGGCACGCCTGATGCTGGATTCGTCGCAGTAAAGTTTGTACGGTTCGCGGGCGTAGGGTAATTTCAGCGCATCGTGTATCAGCTGTGGGTAGGTTTTCGTGTTGACGTTGAACTTTGTGTCGTCGTCAAGCCCGAGCTTGAAATATTCCAACCCCGCCTCGTCAAGCGGCGTTGCCGTGCCAAATTTGCTCATCCCGACGCCGCGTTTTTCGTCGGCGATGGCGGCATTGCAAAGCGCAACGGGCGCGGGTTCTTTGTCGAGCGAGATAACCAAATCGTATTTTTGCTGCGTCACGGCGAGGATGCCCTCGGCGTCGAAAGTCCATAAAACGTCGATCTGCGGATGGTTGGCGAGAATTCTCACGCCGTTTGGTTTGCTTATCCAGTGGATGTGCGACTGCGGAAATTCGCGTTTTAACGTCGGTAGTAAACTCGCAGTCCGCACGACATCACCAAGTGCCCCGAGCTTGATAATCAGAATTCGCGTACCCATGGGGTCGTAGTGTTCACAGCAGCAAAGCTTCTTGAACCCGCAAGGTCGATCGCCAAGGTAATGTCTGCAGTCGTATGCTATCGTGTCGTTTTTCAAGTTTCGTTCTCCGCTGGGAATGAATCCAAGTAAGCGTTCACTGTTTTTCCTGTCAATCCAACGAATCTTTTTTGACAGGATTACAGGATAGTTGTTTATTTAAAGTTTTCAGTTATCAACAATCAGTTTTCAGTAAGAGAAGATTATTCACCGCAAGAGTTCACAAAGAACGCTAAAGAAATACCTCTTTCTTTGCGACCTATGTGTTCTTTGTGGTGAATATTCTTTTTCTTTTGGATCAACATGATTTATTTTTAATCTTGTTATCCTGTCTAATTTTTTTTAAATGTTTATGAACCCAAAACTTCGTCGAGCACTGCGCAAAAACGCTCGCAGCATTTGTCCCATGTGAAGCTGGCAAGTCGCTGCGTTCCGCGAGCGATAAGTTCGTTTCGCAAATTTTTATCGCTGATAATTCGCTGCATGGCAGCGGTAATGCTCGGCGTATCGTGTGGGTCGATGATCAATGCTGCGCCTGAGGTGATTTCAGGGAGGCTTGTTACGTTGCTGGTAACAACGGGTGTTTCGCACACGAACGCGTCGAGAATCGGCAGGCCGAATCCTTCGCTGAAAGATGCAAAGCACAATCCCGTCGCCCCGCTGAGCAAGGCGGGGATATCGCTCTCGTCGGCGAATCCGTGCAATTGTACGCTGCCTGCAATTCCCAGACTCCGCGCCGTGGCGAGAAGCTCTATTCTGCACGCGTCGTTGATACCGACGAGCAGTAATCGGTTGGCGAGGCGAACTTCACGCGGTAACGCTGCCCATGCGTGCAATGTTCCGATGGTGTTTTTTCGCGGGTCGGCGGTACCGAACCCAAACAAGTATGGCACGTCGGGTGGTAAAGCGTATTTTTCTCGCACGCGGGCAAGCTCGGTAGGGTCGGTAATTTTTTTACAGCCACCGTCCGGTGCCCAGTAGTTGACCGCGACTTTGTCAGGGGTCACGCCAAGTTTATCAACGATCTGCGACTTGCTGAATTCGCTGGGTGTGATTATTTTTCGCGCGCGGGCAGCGGCGCGGGTGACGTTTTTCTCCCAGCTGCGAGCTTGCGAATCGTCCGTCGCGTAACTCAGCGGGATCAGATCGTGAATCGTTACCAGCAGCGGTGTCTTACCGAATTTTGGTGCAGTATTGGCTGGGCAATGCAGCAGTGACGCCTTCAATCGCCGCGCCGTTAGCGGTAACCGAATGTTCTCCCAAAAATTCCAGCGGTCACCGGGAATATCGACGCACATATTTTCGACGTTAGGAATTTTCGCGAAGGGATCAGAAACGCTACCGTTGCGGTGCAGCATAACAAATCGCAAATCCTTCCGCCGCTGTGCCACGCGCGCATAAAGATCCACGAGGTTCTTCCCCGTCCCACGCGGATTGGGAGAATAAACCGTTCTGGCGTCGACACACACGAGTTGTTGGGGATTCTGCGCACCCATATGCTTATTATTCGGCTGATCGGGGGCGAGAATGCAGGAAAATGACGGGCGAAATGCAAACTCGTGGGGTCAGAATGTGGTGGATTGAAGATTCGCTAGCTGTTTGCCGCTTTTCGCTGCCTGCATTCTTTGCAGGTTTGGCGGAGATGCCACAGGATAACCATCGCAACGCCGATGACTAACCATGCGTCGGCAACGTTGAAAATGTACGGGTATCCCAGCTCGCTGCAGTCGATAAAGTCGCGAACGTGATGCGTAATCGGTGTCAACCCCGGTAGCTCGACACTGCTGAAAAGGCGGTCGTAAAGATTTCCCAACGCACCGGCGAGGATCAGCGCAAAACCAACTTGCAGCCAATAAGCCCCACGGGGTGAGGTCGCGAAGAAAACCAGCACGACCACGATCATAAACATCGTGACCAGGGCCACCACAAAATCGGGTATGGCATCGAACCCGAAAACCACACCCGGGTTCGTCGAAAGCGTCAAATCCACACCCGGGCAAACGTTGCTGTGAATTTTTGAATACATGAGAACTAACCGCGTAAATTCAGGAGAGTCGGCGTCGGGGATATTGGGATTTTGGATCTCGGCGAGGCGTTGCGATTCGGTTCTGACTCGCAGCTCCACATCCGGTTGCGTAAGCAGGGTCTCGAACGCGATGTGCTTGCTGAGAAGATCGCCCAACGCTGCTAAAATTGCAATCGCAAGAAAAATGCAAACGGCACGGCGCGACCGGACAGCCCAGCAGGATTTCTCCACGAATTGTGAACCAGTTGGTTTTTCCGCGGCAGCCGAGTTATCTTTTTGTGTGTCGGTCAATTTTTATTACGCACATCTCTCGTGTTGTGAACGCTGATACGATTTGCAACTATAGAGCATCGCAAAAATACGAACTCTCAACTTTTCAATGCTCCAATTACAAACAGCTGGAGTCAAAATTTAAAATTCGTCGTCATCGCCGGGTTTAACAACGCCCTTTTCGATCAGCCGCTGGTATTCGATGCCGTACTTGCACCATGGTCTGGCGCGCAGCCGCGGTGTCGCGATGGGCTTGCCGGTTCCAGGGCATACGCCGAACGAATTATCAGTAATACGATCCAACGCATGATTGATTTCAACCAGCAACGCCCGCTCACTTTCGAGAAGCCCGAGCGTAAACTCTTGCTCGAAGTTGTCCGACCCGATATCGGCGGGGTGCGTGGGCATGTTGGACAGGTCGCCGGAGCTTTCCTGCAGGTTCTTCCCGAGCGAATTGCCCTCAATGCCGGACATGTCACCGATCAGAGAGCGGCGTTTTTCCAGCAGCATACTCTTGAACTCTTTGAGCTGCTTTTTGGTGAGGTGCGTTTTGAGTTTCTTTTTCTTTAAAGGCCGTTCGATAATCGTTCCAGAAGCCTTGACGGTTTTTTTTGCAACCTTCTTGACGGCCTTTTTGACGACCTTCTTGGCGGCTTTTTTGACAGTTTTCTTCACAGCCTTTTTAGCTGCTTTTTTCGCCGCCTTCTTCACGACCTTCTTGACGATCTTTTTAACTGCTTTTTTGGCAGCCTTTTTAACCGTCTTCTTCGCCGCTTTCTTCACAACCTTCTTAACCGCCTTTTTGACTGTCTTTTTCACAGCCTTTTTGGCGATCTTTTTGGTGGCTTGTTTTTTTGCAGTTTTCTTTGCAACCTTCTTTTTAGCAGTCTTTTTTGCCAATTTACTCATCCTCAGTATATATGCGTTCCAAACCCAATACCTACCGCCCGTTTAAATCTATCTATGGTAGTCCATAATGTAGAATCGGGAAGTATATGTATACTGACGGGGGCTGTCAAGGGGGCAGTGGATGTTTTCGTTGCTGTTTTCGCTACGCCGCAAATCCCGGCGGGGCAAAATCGCCCCTGCTATCCGCCAACAACCCGATCCGCAATTGTTTTGACCCGTGCGACAAGCTCGGCGGCGGCGGCGGCAGTAGGAGCTTCCGCGAAAATCCGCATTATCGGCTCGGTATTGCTGCCGCGAACGCTCAGCCACCTGTCGGCAAAATCGATGCGTAACCCGTCCTCGTCATTGAACTTAGCTCCGTCGTCGCCGGCGAATTCTTCCCGCGTAAGCTCGGTAACTTTCGCTGCAGCCTCGGGAGAGCACGGAAGTTTTGTCTTCATAAGGTGATACGCGGGAATTTCGGCAATCAGCTGGCTGACGGTTTTGCCCGTGTCGGACATATACTGCAAAATCGCCGCCATGCCGACCAAACTGTCGCGGACGGGCACGACGCGGGGGTCAATCACTCCGCCGTTTCCTTCGCCACCGAAAATGCATCCCGTTTTTTCCATCAGCTCCACAACGTTAGCCTCGCCGGTCGGGCTGCGGAAAATTTGGACCCCAGCCTCACCCGCCAAGTCGTCAACCATCCGCGACGTCGAAAGATTCACCGCCACGTCGCCCTTTCGTTTTTGGAGCACAAACGCAACCACCATCGCCAGCGTATATTCTTCCCCGACGAACTTTCCGTTTTCGTCGACCACCACTAAGCGGTCGGCGTCGGGGTCTTGGGCGAATCCGACGTCGGCCTTGTGTTTGCGGACGGCATTGCACAGATCGGTAAGATTTTCCTCGATGGGTTCGGGGGTGTGAGCGAACTGCCCGTTGGGTTCGCCGTTAATATGCACGACCTCGCACCCGAGCTTGCTCAGCAGCATCGGACTAACCACGCACCCTGCCCCGTTGATGCTGTCCAGCACGACCTTGTATCGGCGCGACGAAATACCGGTCACGTCGGTCACGGCGCAGACGGCGTCGATATGCATGGGGTGCGTGCGATTGTTTACAGTTTCGACTGCGACGTCCAGCCCTTGCTGCGTCGCGAATTTTTTCGACTCCCAGAGCGACTTTAGTTTAGCGGCGTCGGCGGCGCGGAGTGCGACACCGGACGGCTGTAAGAATTTGATGCCGTTGTATGGATGCGGATTGTGCGACGCGGTAATGATGATTCCACCGTCGGCCTCTAGCAGTCGCGTCATCAGCGCCACACCGGGGGTCGTTACAATTCCCAACGACACGACATCTACTCCGCACGACAGCAGCCCTGCGACAACGGCGTTTTGGATCATCGAACCCGAGGGGCGACTATCACGCCCGAGAGCGACCTTGCGCCCGGCACCGAGATACGTTCCGAACGCGGCCCCGAACTCAAACGCAACCTCAGCGGTTAACGTTGTTCCGATTTTTCCGCGAACACCCGACACGCTTACAATCAATCGCTCTTCTGACATTTTTTATACTCCATTCGGTAATAGCAAATACGTGTGCCGCACCAGAATCATTTCGGCCGCGGGACGTATTCAAAAATTCTGTACTCGCGGGCGTTTTCCACCACTCGGCCGACCCAGTCGCCCTCAAACTTCGGAAAGTACACGTCGCCCTCAAACTGACCGCGAACATGCGTAATGAGCATTCGGTCGAGTAGATTTCCGTCCAGGGCGTGGGTGTAGATTCCTCGGCCGCCGGCTATGAAAATTTCGGTGGCAAAGTCCGGGTGATCTTTTCGAGTACGCTCGATGGCGGCTTCGAGGGAGTTTTCAAAGTACGGCCCGCAAACAGCATCGCCCTGCTCTGCAGTTTCAGTCTGCCATTTTTCCGGATCGCGAGTCAAAACGAAATTCACGCGGCCGTCAAGAAACGCCTTACCCGTGCGATCCTTAATCGACTCCCACGTTTTACGCCCGACGATAACCGTCCCGCCCATGGTGGTCTCGCGGAAGAATTTCAGGTCGTGCGGCAAATCCCAAGGTAGCTCGTTGCCTCGCCCAATAAGATGCTCGCTGTCCATCGCTGCAATAAGTGTAATCATCACGAAAGTATAGAACGCTTCGCGGTGATTTTCAAATTCCGATTTACAATTTCCAAATTCCAATTGAAATTCGGCAATTGGCGATTAGATATTTTTCGAAAAGGTAACCATTCACACAAAAATTTTGACAGGATCACAGGATAGAATATAGGCTTTAAAAATCCTGTTAATCAGGATTAATTTACATAGGAATTTGTATTCGTTGCGGTAGTGTTTGCAGTTAGCAGTTAATAGCTTTTATTCTTGTTTTCTTTTTAATGATTCGTAGTTAATCCTGTAATCCTGTCAAAAAAACAACTGGATTAACAGGAAAAAGAGTGTGAACGCCTACTCGAAAAGTACCATTGTCCAAACCATGGAGAAAACCGACAATCTCACGTACATTTGACGACTACGAGTGTGATGTCGTCGTCCTGGAGTACTTGGAAGTCCATGACGGCGTTGACGATGGCGTCGTGGATTTCGTGGGCGGAAAGTTTTACGTTGTCGCGCGTGACGGATTCGATTCGCTCGGGGCCGAACTCTTCGTGGGTTGCGTCTTTGGCCTCGCGAATCCCGTCGGTACTGATAATCAGCACGTCGCCGCTTTCCAGCTGTAGCGGCCCGGCCTGCGAAAATTCAAAATCGTCCAGAATTCCCAGCGGAATCCCCGTATTGCCCAGCCATTGCACCTCGCCGGTTTTCGCGTGGTACCACAGTACCGGATCGTGGCCGGCCGACGAATATGTCAGCTCGCGCGTCTTCGAATCAAATGCCCCGTAGAACATCGTCATGAACCGCTCGTTGCCGGTGTCGTGAACGAGGTGTACGTTGATATCGTCGAAAAGATTCGCGGTGTTGGTGTAGCAGTGCGGTGCGTGCGACCGCAGCACAGCTCGGCCCGAGGCCATGAGCAACGCCGCCCCGATTCCATGGCCGGTAACGTCCCCGACAGCAACGCCGGTAAGATGCCCGTTGTCACCGTCCATGCCCAGGTAGTCGAAATAATCCCCGCCCGTTTCGTCGCAATAAATGATGTCGCCGTAGATGTCGAAATTTTCAACGCAGGGGCTTTTTTCGTGTGGCAGCAGGCGTTGCTGAATTTCCTTCGCCAGCTGCAATGAATGCAGCAACGTATCTCGCTCGCTTAATCCATCGACCATGACGTTGAAGTTTCGCGTTAGGTCTTCCAGCTCGTCGCCGGTGGGTAAAACCGGATCGATTTTGGCGTTGTCACCGGCGCTGACTCGCTGCATTCCGGCGTCGAGGAGTTTGATCGGGCGGTTGAGCTTGCGGGAGATGAACCACGCCGGAATAATCGACACGACAATTGCGAATACGAAAATTCCGACAGCCAGCCATAAAATATCCTTCATTAGCAGGCGAATCGGCTTGGCGGGTACGTCGATACCCAACAGGGCAATCGTTTTTTTTCCCGAGTTGCGAATCGGCGACCATGCCCCGAGCGAATATCCATATTTGTCGTCGGTGATTTTACTTTCCGACATCGTGCGGTTCCAGCCCTCGGCCATGCGCGGGTAGGGCGACATGTCGTATTTCTCTCCGATCGCGCGATAGTCCAGGTCGACCAGCACGTAGACGATGTTCGGTGGGTCATCTGGATAAAGGCGGGCCATTATGTAGACGTCTTTTTCATTGCCGCGGTCACCGGGGAGATATTTCGCGGGTCCCCCGGTTGGGTCTTCATCGCCAAAATGCGGGGGGCTGCGGTCGATGTCCTTCAGCTGGTCCAGCAGCTGCTTGTACGCCCCAGAGCTACAGTATTGCTTGCACGCGCGGGTTTCGTGGAATGCCACGCCATGTTCGTTTTCGTCGGCCGAGCGGCGGGCAGTTCGCAACCGCTCCGTTGCCTGCTCGACTAAACCGACATCAATGCCGCGTACCGAATTACTCACCGCCGCCATCGAAACATATCGCGTTATGGTTGTCGGGAGAGTCTTTGTCTCCCACAGCACCGCAAGCATGATCAACCCTGACAGCAGAACGCTGACTATAAAGAACGCGAGAAACAATTTCGTGCGAAATCTCAGTTTCATGCCTGACGATAGTAACCTTTCGCGATGCGAGATGAAAAGGATTTCGGGCGAGCTTTACAGAATTTGAACGTTGCCAAAAAAAAACGCCCGCGGCTACGCCTACCGGATGTAAAAACCTTACTTACCAATAGTATTTGACATGCGGCCGCTGTGCGGGGACAATCCCCGAATGGCGACAATTTCCAAACCCGACAACGCAAAGCTGATCTGCGGGATGATTTCGTCGAGTGAGAATCTTTTCGATTGCGCCCGGAAAAAGCTCGAAGCCTCTTACGGGCAAGTGTCCATCTCCAGCGATACCCTGCCGTTTGACTCTACCAACTACTACTTTCCGCAAATGGGCGGTGAGCTGATGCGCAAATTCGTCGCGTTTGAGCGGCCGATAGACCCGGGTGAACTGGTGGACATTAAACGGGCAACGAACGAACTTGAAGACACCTTCGCCGCCGCTGACGGGGCGATGGTCGCTCGGCCTATAAATCTCGACCCCGGTTATGTCACGCTTCACAATCTCGTACTGGCGAGCATGAAAAATTTCTCGCACCGCATTTACCTAAACCGCGGAGTCTTCGCCGAAGTCACCCTCATCTACCACAACGGGTGGAACACGCTGGATTGGACATTCCCCGACTATGGTTCGGGGGCATACTTCCCGTTTTTAACCGCTACCCGCAACCTGCTGCGCGACGATATCAAACAGGAGAAATCGCAATCATGATTTGGGCAGCCCTGGGAATAATTTTCGTTTCGTTCTGGATATCCTTCTGGGCAACGCCGGTGGCAAAGCGACTTTCGCATCGTTTGGGCTTTCTGGACACACCCGACAAGCATAAAACTCACGGCCGACCGATTCCCATGCTGGGTGGAAGCGCGATTTTTGCAGGCATCCTGCTACCAAGCATATTGGGCCTTGCGATTTGCTGCATCTGGAACGCCAAGGGAATCCCGGGCTGGCTGCCGGAAAAATTTGCGATCCATATTCCCGGTGTCGTGCTTCGCGCACCGCAGGCATTGGGCATTCTCGCCGCCGCGGGTGTGTTGCATGTGTTGGGGCTAATCGACGACCGTAAAAATCTCGGGCCGTGGGTAAAACTTATCGTGCAGATTCTCGTTGCCGTCGGTGTTGTGGTTTTTTGCAACGTTCGCATCATGACATTCATCGGCACACCCGGGAGCATCATAATTTCCGTCGCCTGGATCGTCGCCATCACAAACGCGTTCAACTTCCTGGACAACATGGACGGGCTGGCCGCCGGAGTCGCCGTAATCTGCGCCGCGGCCCTACTCGGTGCCGCCGCCAGCGTAGGCCAATTTTTCGTCGCCGGATGGGTCTGCCTCATCCTCGGTGCGACGCTGGGATTTTTACCGCACAATTTCCCACCGGCCCGCATCTTTATGGGCGACGCCGGATCGCTGGTAATCGGATTCCTGCTGGCCGTCGTCAGCTCGCTAACTACATACGTTCGCCCCGGTCAAACGCACATACTCTACGGAGCGTTGGTTCCGCTGCTGGTGATGGCCGTGCCGCTCTACGACACCATCAGCGTAATGCTCATCCGCATTCGCCAAAAACGTCATCCGATGGTCGGGGATCGCAATCATTTTTCGCATCGCCTTACGCAACGCGGAATGACAACGCGCGGTACCGTACTTACGATTTACCTTTGCACCGCCAGCACCGCCATCGCCGCAACGCTTCTGCCAAACGTCAACGGCCCAGCCGCGGCGATACTGCTTTTCGTCCAAACAATCTTCACGCTCGGGATAATCGCAATCCTCGAGGCAACCGACAAGTAACCCACCGGCACTAACGTGTAAAAAACGTGAAAAAATCCCGCACACAACCCGACGACATCCGCAACACCACCAACCCGCGAGCAAAGTTCGCCGAAACCGTCCGCTGGATTGCACTAGCCCTGCTGCTGGTTACGCTCACCGCCCGCGTTTTCATCGGCGAGGCACCGTTTATTACCAACCCCGTCGCCAAGGCAAACTTTTCAGCCAATCCCATCGCACCGAAACTGGCGGCAACAATGGGGCATGTGGACAATCTCGAATTCGCTCGAGTGTTTTTTGCGGTTCTGCTGCTGGGGATTACCGCGATTTGGATCGCGGCGGGAGCAATCGAAGGCCGGTTAAAAATTCGCTGCTGGTTCGTCGGGGCCGGGATCATCGTTTTCGGAGTATTGTCAATGCTCTCGGCGTGGGCTGCGCCAAATCAGCTGGCCGCATGGACGGTATGGTTAGAGCAATTCGCTCTGCTTGCCGCGGGATTCACGGCCCTGCAGTTGTGCTGCAATCGCAGACGATTCGTAATAACCGTCGTCGTGCTTGGGGCGTTGGGAGTTACGCTCGGGTGCAAGGGCATACTCCAATTCACGTGGGAAATTCCGATACGCATCGAATTTTTCGAAGCAAACCGTGCCGATTCGTTGGCGGCGCAGGGCATCAAGCCCGGGTCACCTCAGGAGCATATGTTCGCCGGGCGAATGCTGAACAACACAACGACGGGATATCTCGGATTGGCAAATATCTTCGCCGCCGAGTTGCTCGTGCTGCTTACCGCCGCGATTGCAACCCTCACCGCCGCCGTCGCCTGCCGCAAACTTTGGAAGAAAGATCACGGCCCGCTCAAAAAGGGTGAAATTTCACTACCAACGCTACTGGTGTGGTTACTGTGCGCGGGAATCGCCGCGATTGTGTTTTCGCTGATAGCAACGCGGGCACGCGGTGGCATCGCTGCGGGCGTAATCGTGGGATTAACCGTCGCAGCTGCGTGGAAATTCCGCGTGACAATCAAACGACGTTGGAAAGCTGCAGTGTTGGTGGGGTTGCTACTCGCGGGATTGGGAGTCGCGGGAGTTTGCAGCTACGGAGTCAGCAAAGATCGGCTACCGTCCAAGACCATGGCGATTCGCTGGTTCTACTGGACGGGCTCGGCGGAGATTGTCCGCGAGCATCCGTACCTTGGTGTTGGGCCCGGAAATTTCTCCGACGCATATGTAAAGGTTCGCCGCGCCGAAGCGGAGGAAGAGGTCAAAACCCCGCACAACTTCGTCGCCCATGCCGTTACACAATACGGTTTACCGGGCGGTATGCTGTTTGTGGTAATCGTCATCGCGATGGTCGTTTTTGCATGGCGGCCGAGCGACCCCGACCACGAAATCCCCGATCCAACCGCAACCAAACCGCCAAGCGCAGGGCCGCGTGCGTTGTTGTTCGTCGCGATCACCGCGGCGATGATAATTTCGCGATGGTACTTCCACGTTGTCCCGTCCGGGGGGCGAGAGGGTCTGCTGCTGCTGGAATGCATCCTTCCGGGATTCGTGCTAATCGCAGTGCTGTTCATAGCTGATTGGTTTGCCACCGGGGCCAAGGAACTTCCAGAGTCGACCATCGCGATCATGCGAATTTCCCTCGCCGCCGGTGCGTCTGCGTTCGTAATCCATAATCTCGTCAGCTACGGATTGTGGTCACCAGGTGTAGGGATTGTGTTTTGGGTCGCCATCGGAGCCGCCGCAGCTGGGACGCAAAAATCAATCACACTTCGCAAACTCGCAATCCCACTCGCCGCCGCCAGTGCAGTCGGTGTCATCGCAGCTGCGATAATTTTGGTCACGCCGGTGTACCGCAAGCTGGAACTGTCGCAAAAAATGCTCGACGAAATCTACAATTGCAGATCGATCGGTATTCCTCCAGCCGCTGCTCTGCAATTTGCCGAAGCCGCCGCCGACGCCGATAAACGCGACCCCGGGATGATCGCAAACGTCGCGAAGCTGCAAATGATGATTATACCGCGCGGTAAAAACATCGATCCGAAAAAAACTCTCGCGTTATTCGATGCTCCCCTCCGCTGGGCCGAGGAGACCACCAGACGCAATCCGCAAAATTCTCCCGCATGGGTATCGCTCGGAGATTTGCAGCGGAAAATCGCATCACATCAAACCACACCGAACTACCAACCGGCGGTGGAATCTTTCGCACGGGCAGTAAGTTTGAATCTCGGTGACGCTCGCGTGCACCTGCGATACGCCGAAATTCTGCTGCTGGCTGGGCAAAAGCAAAAGGCCCAGCAGCAAACCGATATCGCCGTCGACATCAACTCGCGGTTAGAGAAATTCGACCCCGGCAGCAAATGCCTCTTCGGCGCGGCAGAACGCACGCGGGTAAAAGAGCTCACCGAAAACTGAACATCCAATATCCAACACGGAATTTTTAATTCCAATGTCCAAGGTAAGACCTTCTTTCTGTCATCCCCGACCCCCTATTGCCTCCCCCGCTGGGGGCGGGGATCCAGGGGCTTTCCCTGTGGGAATGATAAATGAACTTTAGCAAGTTCAGAGATATTGTGCGATCGCATCCGCAACTGCACCGCCCATAAGGTCGGCGCCTTCAGCGTTATAGTGACATCCGTCTTTAACTCGAATATCGGCCTTGTCCACTACCAGCGAATACAGGTCGTTCACGGGTATGTTGTATTTCGCCATTATCTTCATGGCTATCTCATTCCGACGGATCACACCCGGATTTTTGTCCTTACATAGCAGATGCGGTTTATTGAGCTTCGTAACCGGCGTCGACATAGCCCAGACAAGTTTTGCACGCGGGGCCTTGGCCTGAATGAATTCCACATATTTATTCAGCCACTTGCGATAGGCGGCATCCGTCATATGCCCTCCGTGCAAGCCGTTGTTGAAATGAACAACCTTGTATCTACAATTCTCCAAGGCAAGCCCGGCCTCGCCGAAAAGCATCGGATCACTCAGGCTGCGAGAATTTGCCACCCTATCGACGTTTACTTTCTCCTCGAGTTTCTTTATTACCACCTGATGATAACAGCAGCTTATCGAATCGCCTATGAGCAGAACTCGCGGCAGTGACTTGTCATCGGCATTGTTCCACCAATTGTTTGACCATTCATATTTTTCATGTACGACCATGTTTATCCACTCACAAAAACGTTTTTAATTAAATAGGGACAGCCAGTTTGTAGGGTCGGCCATTGCCGACATCTTTTTATAATTTTTTATAAAAGACAACGCATCATTTTATCTATGCATGACTCATGAAGCAATTTTTTTAAACTTAAAAAACTTCTGGACGACCGAGCTAAATGAAATTCGACCCCGGTAGCAAATGCCTCTTCGGCGCGGCAGAACGCACGCGATTAAAAAAACTCACCGAAAACTGAATATCCAATTTCCAACACGGAATTTTTAATTCCAATGTCCAAGGTAAGACCTTCTTTCTGTCATCCTCGACCCCCTATTGCCTCCCCCGCTGGGGGCGGGGATCCAGGGGCTTTCCCTGTGGGAATGATAAATGAACTGAATATCCAACCTTCGCCAAGACTTCGGAGGACATAATTAAGTTGTTATCACCCCTCACTCTGGTTATATTTCATGAAATCACTTTTGTATAATACTATGTTAGGTTTCTAAAAACAATGACACAAGAAACAAACTCAAGTATTCATTTACGTTACAAGGGTTTCGAGAATACAGGCGACTCCTGCTTGGATTTAACAGACCTCGGAAAATCTCTTGTTGGCTTTGACAAGTTATTAAGAGAATTAGTCAAAATCACCAACGTCAATGGTGAGGTTTCCATAAAGGCCACCGCGTTTCGTGATGGCTCTGTCATTGTTGACCTATTAATAAAACTGCAAGAATTAGCTAACCAAGTTCCATTTGATAGCACAGACGACCTGCTTGACTATCTCAAATTAGTAAATGACATTGCTTGGAAAGAAGCTGTTCATTATTTTCAAAAAATTTCATCGACATCAAAATCTGTCTATGATTATCTTTCACAACATCCAGTGAAACTAACTGGCATATCTATTGTGCTTGTCAAACTTATTGAATTAGCAACAAAAAACAAGGATCAACCCTGTAGTGATTGCGATGGAATACCCAAGAGAGTAGCACTTGAACTAAATAAACTAATCAAAAATAAACGGGGATTTAAAAAGGCGTTAAAGCCTTTAATAGAAGACAAGGCATCTTCCATAGAAGTCAGTTCTGACAGGAAATTCAAAAAGCGTGTTTCAATAAATCAGAGTAATTTCCATGAATATCTCGGGGAAGAAGAAAAAATCTTGCCTCATCTTGAAAACGGTGCCAGACATTCACTTATTGGTGAAATCACAAGCTTGAAAAGTACAAGAGGCGACAGCCTAACCTTCAAGTATACATATAAGAAAAGAATCTACTATTTAGACTTGTTGCCTCCAGATGGGATATCAACAAAAGAATATACGGATTACTACAAAGAAAAAGTCGTTATTGAGTCAGAAATCGTACGAACTTCCTTTTACAAAAAACCAAAATTAAAACTCAGCACCATAAAATTCCATCAACAAAAACTATTTATCAAAGAATAAAAAACCAACCGAACAATGGCATAAACACCAATGACCATTGAAGCACCAATTTCCAAAACCCAAACTCTTACTTTAAGAATTGGATATTCAGTTCACTTATGATCGTCGCGGGTAATTCCCCTGGATGCTCGATCGGGGTCGAGCATGACACAAAACAAAATGCTTCCAGTGCTACTGGCGCCTCCACCGCTGGTGGCCGTGGTTCTCTTAATTGAGATTGGAGACTTGACTTACGGGGCCTACTCACAGATGATCTGTAATCGTCTGAAAGTTAAGCAAGAAAATCGCATGGACATAGATGGAAAGAATTTAAAAAATGTTGGAAAAGGTTCAGGAAGACAGGCAGAAAAAGCTGCAGCAGTTGCGAGATTTAGGCATCGACCCGTACGGATGGAAATACGAGGGCGTTGAGTCGTCGGTTTGCGTTAAGGACCGTTTCGACGACGCTAAATCCGAGGCCGACGGTGACAACCCGACGCAAACCGCGCGAGTGGCCGGCCGCATTGTGCTGCATCGCGACATGGGCAAGATGATGTTCACCACCCTCCGCGACGGTAAAGGGCAGATTCAGATCGCCATGCAAAAAAACGTGCTCGACGAAACCGGCTGGTCGCTGGCGAAGCTGCTGGACTTAGGCGATATCGTCGGGGCAACGGGAACGCTGAAGCGAACGAAAACCGGCGAAATAACGGTATGGGTAACCGAACTAAAAATGCTCTGCAAAAGTCTCAACCCTATGCCGGAAAAATTCCACGGACTAAGCGATGTGGAACTGCGCTACCGGCAGCGATATCTCGACTTGATGACCAACCCGGCGTCGATGGAAAATTTCCGCACGCGAATCGCGATTATCGAACTCATCCGCAACGCGCTTAAAGATCGCGATTATCTCGAGGTCGAAACGCCGATGCTCCAGTCGATTTACGGCGGTGCGGCGGCGCGGCCGTTCACGACGCATCACAACACGTTCGACTGCAACCTGTTCATGCGAATCAGCCCGGAGCTGTATCTCAAGCGGCTGCTCGTGGGCGGGATGGAACGCGTTTTCGAGATCAATCGCAACTTCCGCAACGAGGGCGTCGACACGTCGCACAATCCCGAATTTACGATGATGGAATTGTACGAAGCCTACGCCGACTACAACGACATGATGGAAATCGCGGAAATGCTCATGTCGAAAGCGGCGAAGGAAATCTGCGTCCCGAACCTGCTGATAACCCGCGACAAACGCCTCGCCGAGATCGAGCAGATCAAAACCGACACCGAACGAGCGTTTAAAAATAAGCGTAACCCGAAAACCGACGAAGAAAAACAAACCGACTACGACGCCGGGATGCAGCGATACAATCGCGAACTAACCGAGGCACCGGAGACTGCGATTTTCAAAGCCGCCACCGCCTGCGAAGCTGGTGAGCTTGTGCTGCCGTACGGCGAGACGTTGATCGACTATAAGACCCCGTGGCGGCGCGAGAAATACGCCGACTTACTCAAGGCCCACGCCGGTGTGGACATGGACGATATCCCAGCTGTGCGGGGTAAAGCACGCGAACTGAAAATCAACGAAGAAAAACTCGACGACGCCGTTATGATCAACGAAGTTTTCGAGGCCACCGTCGAAGAGCATCTCGTGCAGGCCCACCATCTGCAAGAGGTGGCCGCTGTACATGATGTTCTTCTTGATGTTGGGATCGATCCAACCGTACCAGTCGTCTTCGGAGTAGTTGAC
>DAOVZK010000038.1 GCA_030635145.1 Planctomycetota bacterium
AATCTCTTTTTCGGCCGTTTAGATTGCCGCGTCGCTGCGCTCCTCGCAATGACAAATAATTCAAATTGATGCTGGACAACCATGTTCTCTACAGAGCAAATTCATAGTTAATCCTGTAATCCTGTCAAAAAAAGAGATTTTAGGAAGATTGACAGGAAAAAGAGTGTGAATGCTTACGAATTTTCAATGGCTCAATACTTGCATCTTGTGGATAACGAGTACATAATACTGACACTACATCAAGGGTATCGTAAATTGTGAAACTGGGATCGCAATTTGGAACGAGGAGAATTCGCATGACGAACATGACGAAAAAAATTTGCTGCAGCCTTATAGTCACGATGACATGTGGTTTGATCCTGCAAGGATGCGACAATCGTCCGTCAACGCCACGCCCGAAATGGCACAAATCCAAGGTTGAGGTTTTTTACGTCGACCAGAACGACCAGCAAGAACAAGACGCCGTCGTCGCCATCGAAGCGGCGCGAATGCAATACCAAACCGCACTCGATGCACTGCTTGAGTACTATCTGACTATCGGCAGCGTGATTAAGAGCGGATGGGCAGCGAAGGAAATCAAGAATCTCAACAAGGCTCGCGAGTTTGCGTGGTCGGGCGTCGACATTCCCACACCTCCGAGCGTCACACCCGAAAAGACCAGCAACGAACGATTCCTCGTCGAAAACGTACTCGTGGCCCGCGCCGCCTACGTCGACGCCGTAGATACTCTGGCGAAGTACTACGAAACCAGCGGCAAGGATCCGTTTAAGACGTACATCATTCACAGCATGCAGGGACGATTCTTACCCGAGCGAACCTACACATATCTCCTGAGCGTCGAGCTGCCGAAAAAATACATCGGCCAACGCGAAATCGTTCCCGAAGCCCAAACGCTTTTCGACGAAGCACAGCTGCTGACAAAAGGCAGCGACGGGCTGGAGTTTATCGACTACCCAAACCAACGGGCAGCGATGGCAAAATTCAAACGCCTCATCCAGATGTATCCGCAAAGTCCGCGCGTTGCTGACTCGGGGTACTACATCGGGCGAATTTACGGGCGATACTTCAAGGAACCATACCTCGCCGTCCGCTGGTATCAATTGGCCCTCGATTGGGACCCCACAATGGGGCATCCCATCTATTTCGACATGGCCACCGAGTATGATTTCGGCCTTAAGGACAAGGACACCGCGGTGAAATACTACGAGTATGCCGTCGCCAAAGAGGCCGCCTATCAGGACAACTACAAATTTGCCCTGGATCGCCTGAAAGATTTGAGAAATCGATAAATACGCGGTTTAGGCGGTATTTCGGGTGTAAACTTGCTCGTTTTGTATTGGTAGGCATAAAAAAACCGGCCGAACTGGGTAAGGAGGGAAACACCGCTCGGCCGGTCAAATGAGCTATCTCAACCCTTGGGGGAGACAACTCCGAATCAAACGCCGAGAGGGCTGCAACGACGTTTGACAAGTTTTTGTGTCTTCACTCATTAAACGCACCTCAACATCAAAGGGTTCGGCGAAATCTGAAAAAAACTGGAAAAAACTCCTCCTCAATTTGTTGCAAAAAAACGTTGTCAAACCGGGAAATCAGAGTATGATAAACCGCCAAAAATGATACGTGTGAAAAATGCCCCAGCGGTAATCAGGAGTATAGACCAGCATGGACTTTTCGAATAGTTCCGACGATTTTTTCGTAAACATAAACGTGCAGACCACAATGCGGCTTCCCAGCACGCGGGAAACCATTCTGCACTTTTTTGAGCTGGTTCAGAAAGAATTTCCCACGATGTCCTCGTTCTTCCGGCGAGAAACCGGAGAATATGTGCTCGAAGGTAATCGCGAGAGCGGCAACTACCAGTGGGTGGAAATTCACAATAACAGATTTTGCGCGGGATTTTTCAACCCCCCCGACAGCAACGATGCCAAACACATGCATTCGTGGCTTTTGGAACGAAGCCCCTATTACCTGGGTATGAGCGGACTCGACGTAGAAGCCATCGACGTTCTGCACGGATTCAACCTCGACTACACCGGCAACCGCGACATGGTCGTCGCCGATGCGATTTTGTCCGAGTCGCCGCTGTCGTGCTTCCTGTCGGAACCGGGCATCAAGCCCATCGAGTACGAGCCCAACATCGTGTTTTCGCTGGACGAAGAATGCTGCACGCAGGCGCGGGTTGCAATCGAAACCAGATGCAACAGCTATCAGGTTCGCACGGGGCAGTACGAGGAAGAGCCCATCAGCGTTTACTTTACCATTCGCGGATACCCGCAACAGGGTAAGGTTATGAACCTGCAGGAAACTTTTGTGAGGCAGTTCGAGCTTTGTGAGGATTTCTGCTCGCACCAGGTTGTTCCCCAGATCGTACAACCCATCGCCCAAGTTATTGCAACTGCACAGTAATCAGGGTATATTTGAGCGTGATGACATCGCGATTCTCAAATCCGGCATACCTTTTCATTCTTGCAGTTTGCTGCTTGGCGGGGTGCAATCGTTCTGCTCAGAAACCATCAGAACCAGATCGCTCCCCTGCTCCACCAACACCATCTATTGTTGAAGTGCCTCCACAGGCAAAACAAGAACAAGATTTGACGCCACCTCAGGAAATAGTGTCGCCAATTGTTATCGCAGCACGGAGTCAAGTGGGCAAGACGGTGATCTATGATCCCGCCTATGTGAGGTTGGCATATCCTGGGGGTGATGTCCCCATTAAAAAAGGAGTATGCACTGACGTCGTAATCCGCGCGATGCGTGATGCCATGAATATGGATCTTCAGAAACTCGTGCATGAGGATATGAAGGCTTCCTTCCACGAGTATCCCACCATATGGGGGTTGAAGAAGCCAGATCGTAATATCGACCATCGCCGCGTCCCTAATCTAAAGACATATTTTAGGCGGCAAGGCTACACCGTTAAAGTGACCGCAAAGAAAGAAGACTATTTTTCCGGAGATATAGTTACTTGCACAGTCGGGCGAAACTTGGCTCATATCATGATCGTTAGCGATAAGAAATGCCTAGATGGCACGCCACTGGTGATTCACAACATTGGTAGAGGCACTGTAGAGGAAAATCGACTCTTCAGCTTCCCCATCACGGGACACTACCGAATCAAGTAAATCTTCAAATTCATAGAAACCCCGTAACACAACGCCATTTCTACCCCAACCTTGCTGCGCATCTCAACCAAATCGATATTCGACAAATCCCTACCCCCTTTTTTATGCGCCCGAGCCATTGGCCCGTGCAACTTATCGCTTGACCCGACGCACAAATAACTGATACGATTACCCATATACAAGTGTACGATTTTTTATTCGACATAAACAAATAACGATACCCGAATGTTTCTAAGGCGGCGTGGTGATTGGGGTGGTGATAAACGCTCTAAATTAAGGCCTGCAAAAGCGCAAAAAAAGCGGCGGGCCTGCCGTGGGGGGGGACAACAGGCACCGCCTTAGCATTCGAATCGGCCGGGGGGGAGCCGACTCGAAAAGGGGTATCGATATAAAATGTTACATTCAAAAAGCTATTTTTTAATCCGTCCGAACAACGAATCATTATGACAACGTAGTACCAAACGTCAACAAGTTTATTCTACAATTTTATAAAAGACTTTCAATAGAAATTCAGGTAATCACCCTAAATTTTTTTTGACACTACAATGCGGTAGGGTTTTTAACGTGTTGTAATCAAAGAATTTGTGCGGTTTTTGCCAATATAATGAAATAATGCGAAACTTATGGTAAAATAGGTACTTTCCATTCAAAAAGTCAGGAATCGCGGTAATACCCATGACACAGACGAAAAATAATTCCACATCGCAGCAGGATTCATCACCGAGCATAATTATTTTTGGGCTTTACGTTATGGCGGGGCTTTCTGCCGTATTCGGCCCCTTGGGCGCATTTTGGATAATTCTCAGCGGTGCTACCGGCGAAAATCCCAATCTGGCGTCGGCATGGATGTCTGGGCTTGGGATTTTGCTGCTTGGTTTTGGGGCCGGTACGTTGTTTTGGGGGATGGGATGGATCATAAGGCAGCGTCATCTTACACTTGCCGTTCAGAAGAAGCTGCTGCAGCAATTGTCGGTAACCTCGGCATCTGATTCCGCGAGCCAACCTCCCCTGCCATCGAATATTTCGGCATTGGGCGCAGGTGCCCCGGCGATGAATCATCAGCAAACGGAATTACTCAATCGCATTTTGGATCAGCTCGGGCAGCTCAGCACAAACGTTTTGCTGCCAGCTGAGCAGCGGACGCAAAAGTATCATCAACTTCGCGAGAACATCATCGACGAGTTGTCACAGCAAATAACCCAAGCCATCGAAGACGAGCAGCTCGACGCCGCCGAGACGCTAACCAAACGTCTAGCCGACTACGCCGACAAATCGCTCGTCGAAGTTTTCCAGGAGAAAATTGCAACGAGTCGCAAAAAAAAGCTACTGCTGCTGGTTGAGGGGCATTCGCAGCGAGTGACGGATTTGATGGCGGTTTCCAAATTTGACGAAGCCATCGGCCTTGCCCAAAAACTCAAAGACAAATTTCCCGCAGCCCCCGAGGCCAAATCTTTGCTGCAGCGAGTTAAGTACGAGGCCGAAACCTACACTAAAGAGCAGTGCACGCGTCTTTATGCGGAGGTTCAGTCTGCTGGAGAGGCGAGGCAGTGGACGGCGGCGTTGGCGGCGGCGCATAAGTTGATGGAAGAATTTCCCGACAGCTCGCAGGCGGAAAAAACCCGCGTCATGATGCCGACAATCGTGGACAACACGCGAATAGAAGAAGTCCGCGAGATACGTAATCGAATTCTCGACATGATGGAGCGGCGGCGATACTCCGAAGCCTTGGAGTTGGCGAATCAGGTAATCGAAAATTATCCCGAAACCGCAGCAGCCGAAGAACTACGAGGGCAAATAGCACACTTGCAACAACTCATCCAGGCTTCCCAAAAATAATCGCTGTCAAACCTTGCAGAAACAGTAAGTGCCTTTTTTCTGACATCTATTGTAAGTTTGCTATTGTATAAATTTTTATTCCGGAGCTATTTTAAGCCCGATAGGGCTGACAAGAATTTAGCCGGGGGTGGAGCAACGCGGAACCCCCGGATGTGTATTTTTAGAAAAAAGCCCTAACG
This sequence comes from Planctomycetota bacterium, assembly GCA_030635145.1. Lineage (GTDB taxonomy): Bacteria > Planctomycetota > Phycisphaerae > SM23-33 > SM23-33 > DAOVZK01. The sequence goes on from DAOVZK010000038.1 coordinate 5,138, forward strand.
GGGCGACACACCGGCAACGAGGTTTCTGCCGCCCCTTCAGGGCTGATGTCTCTTCTGGGCTGCATACCGTGGGTTTCACCCACGGCTAAATTCTGATCACCCCTGACGGGGTTTCAAGCAAAACAATAAGAATCCAATCTCTCCCAAACCTTGCATAAATAATCCCGGAAATCAAAAGCTGGAATCGCAGGGGAAATTCGAGTAGACTTTTTGTCTCACCTTGTGGTGCTGCGGTTCAAGACCCGAACCGGACGCAGAATTTTGCAAATTTTTTCGATAGTATTTCAATAGTTTTTGATAGCCGAGGTTTTTCATGAAGGTTCTTCTTATTGGTGGTGGCGGACGCGAACATGCATTGGCGTGGAAATTGATGCAGTCGCCCATGTGCGACAAACTTTACGCAGCACCGGGAAACCCGGGGATCGCCGCCGACGGTGGCGAGTGTATCGATCTGCCGGTTGAGGATATCCCCGGTATTGTAAACTTCGCGAAGGAAAGCGCCATCGATTTCGTCGTCATCGGCCCGGAAGCACCACTGGCTGCCGGAATGGGCGACGCCGTACGCGAGGTCGGGATCAAATGTTTCGGGCCAACCGCAAAGGGCGCCCGCATCGAATCCGACAAAGCCTACGCCAAGACCCTCATGCAGCACGTTTCGCTGCCGACGGCTGAGGCGAGAATCTTCACCGACTTCGACGCCGCCAAAACCTACGTACTTTCGCGCGACCACGGCGTAGCTGTCAAGGCCTCGGGACTCGCCGCGGGTAAAGGCGTCATCGTCTGCCCCGAACCATACCAGGCCGTCAAGCCCCTCGAAGAAATCATGCGAGACAAAATCTTCGGCGAGGCCGGTAACACAGTCGTCATCGAAGAAATGCTCACCGGGCAGGAGGCCACGGTGTTGGCGATGGTCGACGGGCGAAACATTTACGCGATGGAGGCGTTGCAGGATCACAAACCCATCGGCGAGGGCGATACGGGCGCGAACACCGGCGGAATGGGTGCGTACTCCCCCGTGCCGATCATCGACGACGAAACGATGACGCGAATCGAAAAAGAAATTCTCGTACCGATCGTAGACGCCATGCGTCGCGATTTCGGCCGATACGAAGGCGTGCTCTACACGGGTCTGATGTTCACACCCGCCGGGCCGAAAGTCATCGAATTTAACTGCCGCTTCGGCGACCCCGAATGCCAGCCGCTGATGATGCGCCTCAAAAGCGACCTGCTGGAGGCGATGCTGGCAACAGCCGAGCACCGGCTGGACGAAATCACGATGGAATGGGACCCCCGCCCTGCCGTCTGCGTCGTGATGAGTTCCGGTGGATATCCCGGCCCCTACGAAAAAGGCATCGAAATTACCGGCATAGAAGAAGCTGACGCCATGGAAGATGTGAAAGTTTTCCACGCCGGTACCGCAAGTAAGGGCGGAAAAATCGTAACCAATGGCGGGCGAGTGCTTGGCGTGACAGCTGTTGGCGATACCGTGGCCGAGGCCCAGGAAAAAGCATACGGGGCCGTCACCAAAATCAACTGGGACGGCGTCTACTGGCGAAACGACATCGCCGACAAGGCAATCAAGGCGTAGCGATTTCCAAGTTCCAATTTTCGATTTGCAATTTCGGATTGCTAACATAATTGGTGACGTGGCTGATTCCCAGTGTCATTGCGAGGAGCGCAGCGACGCGGCAATCTAAACGGCATACGAGATTGCTTCGCTACGCTCGCAATGACCGACTCCACAAACTGAGGCAAATTCCCTCAAAAACGTAATTTTAGCCATTTCTTTCATCCTCACAACGGGTTCGTGAAAGAATTTGCTAACCCAATCAATCCGCAATCGTCGGGGCAGAATATGGACCATCAAAATCCAAAATCCGAAAGCCGAAATTCTTCAAATGCGGATTGACTCAAACCATATAATTGCGTAGAATCCCGCGTTCCTGAAATCTACACCGAGTTTAGGCTCGGTGGTCTGTCACCGGGGATGCGCCGCGTTGGCGTGTCTGGTCGTGATGGATTAAATGGAGAATTTAATATTATGATGTCTGACGAAACCAAAAGCGACGCTATCGAAGCCACCGAAGACCAGCAGGAAGACAACTTCACGAAGAACACCGTCGAAGTCGAAGACTGCGGCACCTTAAAGAAGAAAATCACCGTCACGATTTATCGCGACAAGATCGACGCCAAGCGTGACGAAATGTTCGGGGAGTTGGGCACATCTGCTCAGGTACCCGGTTTCCGTATCGGCCGCGCGCCAAAACGCCTGCTCGAAAAGCGATTCGGCAAGGAAGTTTCGCAAGACGTACGCAATTCGCTGATCGGCGAATCTGTCGGCGAGGCTATCGAAGAAAGCGAACTCAAGACACTCGGGGAACCGGACATCAAGCTCGACGAAATCGAACTCCCCGACACCGGCGACCTTTCATTCAGCTTTGAAGTTGAAGTTGCACCGGAATTTGACCTCCCCGAACTCAAGGGTATCGAGGTCAAGAAAGTCGTATCCGAAGTCGACGACGCAAAAGTCGACGAATATATCCAGAACCTTCGCGAAGGCCGAGCCAGCTACGAAAAGACCGACGAAGCTGCCGCCGAAGGTGACGGAATCATCGCAGCTGCCAAAATCACCGGCGACGGCATCGAATTCGAGACCCCCCGCGTACACCTCCGCGTTGCCCCGGGTGCTGTCGAAGGACTCCCGCTGGTTGACCTCGCCAAAGACCTCGCCGGTAAGAAAGTCGGCGACGTGGTCACCGTCAAAGTCACCGCTCCCGAAGTTCACGCCAACGAAGACTGGAAAGGCAAGGAACTGAGCGTTGAGTTGACCGTTCACGAAGTTTCCCGCCGCACGCTTCCCGAAGTCGACGACGCATTCGTCTCGACCATCGGTTTTGAAACGATGAAAGAATTCCGCGACTTCATCGCCGCACGTCTCAACGAGCAGGTCGAATCGCAGACGAAGCAGAACATGCGTCAGCAGATTTGCGACCACCTCTTAAAGAGCACCGACTTTGAACTCCCGGCCGGTGTCGCAGCCCGCCACACTCACAGCATTCTGCAGCGGCAGTTCGTAAACCTGATGCAGCACGGTATTCCGCGTGAGAAGATCGAAGAAAACCAGGCCGAGCTGCTTGCCTCCGCCGAAGAGCAGGCCAAAAACGACCTCAAGCTGTCGTTCATTCTCGGCAATATTCTGGAAGATATGGACGTCAAAGTTACCGACGACGAGATCAACTCCCGCATCGCGTCGATGGCCATGCAGCAAGGCCGACGCCCCGAACGCATGCGTCAGGAACTCGCCGCCGATGGTACCATCCGCCAGATCGCGATTTCCATCCAGGAAGAAAAAGCAATCGACAAGCTCCTCGAAGATGCAAAAGTCGAGGGTATAACCGCGGAGGAGGCTGAGAAGCTTGCCAAAGACAAGGACGCCGCCGACAAACCCAAGGCCAAAAAAGCTGCCAAGAAGTCGGTCAAGAAGGCTGCGAAAAAGGATGACGATAAAAAATCTGACGCCAAGCCCGCCGTCAAAGCAACGGTGAAAAAAACTGCTAAAAAGTCGGACGACGATAAAAAGCCCGCCGCGAAAAAAGCTGTAAAAAAGGCAACCAAAAAAGCTGACGACAAGCCCAAAGCCAAAGCAGCTAAGAAAACGGCGAAGAAACCGTCCAAGAAATCTGAATAATCACCTCGGATATCCGTTTGCTGCTGATTTGGCTGCAACGGTGACCCGCTAAAATACAACGCAAGGGGTAAAATCGTCACAGGTGCAGAATTCTGCCTTGAGATGGTTTTACCCCTTCGTTTATTTCTGGAAATCGCCCCGCTGCGAGTAAAGTCGAATTTTTACAGATTCCTTTGAATGTAACACACGGGTTATGTCGATATGATCTGAGTGTAATAAAGCTTTTTTGGAGAATACTGCAGATGAATTATGAGTTTGAACCGCGTGTGTCGGGATCGCCGATCTCGCAGACACCGCCAATAGTAAGTCCCTACGCATCGACTGAATACGCACAACGCCGCGAAATGACACTCGAGGAACGCCTCGCCGAAGAGCGAATTTTGTTCCTGTGGGGCGAAATCGGCCCGAGTTCGGGCGGCAGCCTGATTATGCGATTGCTCGAGCTGCAGTCCAAGAGCCCGTCGCGCGAAATTCACCTCTACATTAATTCACCCGGCGGGGCCGTGGACGACACACTCGCGATTTACGACACGATGCAGTTCCTCAGCTGTGACGTTGCGACATATTGCGTCGGGCAGGCCGCCAGCGGAGCGGCGATCATTCTCGCAGCCGGTTCCAAAGGCAAACGCTTTGCCCTACCGCACAGCAAGGTCATGATCCATCAGCCGTGGGGTGGTGTCACCGGCCAGGCGTCGGACATCAAGATCCAGGCCGAGGAAATCCTCAAAGCCAAAAAGCTGCTGAATGAAATCCTCGCCGAACACACCGGGCGAACACCCGAGCAAATCTCCGAGGAAACAGAACGAGACCACTACATGACCCCCAAGGAAGCCATGGACTACGGTGTCGTGGACGAAATCGTTTCGCATCAGGGTAAGCAAAAAAAGAAGAAATCAAAATAAAAATCAAAATTAAAAAACCCACCAGGGTATGAATACAGGAATTTGAAATCATGACGACAGTTAATCAGCATTTAGTACCGATCGTTATAGAACAGACCGGCCGCGGAGAACGAAGCTACGATATTTACTCGCGGCTGCTGCGAGATCGGATTATTTTTCTCGGTGGCGGTGTTGACGACACGCTGGCAAATCTGATCGTGGCTCAGCTGCTGTTTTTGAGCAACGAAGACCCCAAGGCCGACATCAACATCTACATAAACTCACCGGGCGGAAGTGTGTCGGCGGGGCTGGCAATTTTCGACACAATGCAATTCGTCCGCTGCGACATAGCGACATACTGCGTGGGCATGGCTGCCTCGATGGGCGCGGTTTTGCTTAGCGGCGGCACGAAGGGCAAGCGATACACCTTACCGAACTCTCGCGTGCTGATCCACCAACCGCTCATCACCGGTGTGCTGACGGGACCCGCGACGGAACTGGACATCGAAGCCCAGGAAATTCTTCGGCTGCGAACGCGGTTGTACGAAATTCTGGCCAACGCCACCGGCAAAGATCACGACGTTATCGAACGCGACTGCGATCGCAACAAATGGCTGGATGCTCAAGAAGCCGTAGACTACGGATGTGTCGATAAGATTCTCGACATCATGCCAGAGCTACCAGAAACGGAATAGGACGCGGAAAATGTGAGATTTCCTGTTGCGATGTGCAATGGGAAAAAACAGGAAACCAACCTATGGACGCTTCAGCAGGGCCTGAACATATTGCTTCGAATAAATTCGAAGACCAGCTGCAGGACACCGAGGGAATGGAAAATTCCGATCGGTTTGCGGCACTTTCGTTTCCCGACCCCCCGCCGCTGAGCAATAAGCGTCGCATCAATCCGCCGAAATCCAGTGTCTTGCTGGTGTGTTGCCTGATTCTTCCACTGCTCATCGGGTGTGAAGATTATCAGCAGCAACGCTCGCTGGAACTGGAAAAGCAGCGTGACGAGCTACAGACAAAGTCATATCTCCTGCAAAAACAGGTGCAGCAGTTAACCACCGAATCCGCATCCGAAAAGCAGCAGATCAAAACGTTGCAAAAACTCGGCGACAAACGTTTGGACTTACTGTTCCACACGGTGAAAATCGTCATCAACAAACATTCCGGTGGCGTGGATACCAACCAAAAGCCCGGGCATGAGGTGGTTCGCGTTTTTCTTTCACCGCGTGATTCGGCAGGTAGTGCGATAAAAACCGCCGGGGATGTGAAAATCGCCCTCTACGACCTTGCCGCCCCCGAAGGCAAAACGCTCATCGCCGAATACGACTTCCCCGTAACCGAAATTTCCAAACACTGGGCCAGCGGATTCATGACGTATCACTACTCCTTGGACTGCAAGCTTCCAGCTGCGTTGAAATCCGACAAAATTACCGTCTACGTAACGTTTACCGACTACCTCACCGGCAAAACGTTCACCGCCCAAAAACCCGTAACGATCACCCTGCCGCAAAACGCCAAATAATCGCTGGCGCCCCCTATTGCCTAGCCCCTAATCTCTAGTGCCTATTTTTTGCCCTTTTCGTTTCCACTTCTATGCCCCACTTGCCGATTTTCAAACCGATCCAGCCGTGTTTTCCAGTGCAGTAGTATCGACACTTTTTGCTTTGTCCCAACGACTCATAAAACTCCACCCGCTTCTGCGAACCGCAACGCTGCTTGCTGGGATCACGCGAATTGCTCACAAGGATAATCTCAGGATCGGCGGCGGCGACGAATTCCGGTAGCGTCTTACTCCATCCACCGTGATGCGGTAGAACCAGCACATCGCATTTCAGCTGTGCAGGATTCTTCAGCAGTTCGCTCTGGGCGATCTCCTCGATATCGCCCGGTAATAAAATCGTCTTACCTTCAAACACCACCCTCAAAACCAGCGATGTTTCGTTGGTGGGAATGTCTTTTCCCGCCACCGGCCAGAGTACATCAACCGTCACGCCCCCACCAAGCTCCAGCCGATCTCCCGCCCGCAGCTGGTGAATCTCCACGCCATGATGCGCCAGCAATTTGACGAACCCCTGCGGTGCGCCCCTGCGTATGATGTCGCCGGTTTTGTTTTCGCGGATGAAATATTCGCTGGAATACAGCTGTTCGACATTACCCTCGCGAATCAGGTCCGGCAGCGAATTGAAATGATCCGTATTTGCGTGCGAAACGAAAAGCCCACGTGACGTCGGTAGGCGTTTTGCGTAGAAAAACGGCTCGATGATGCGGCGGTACACGTCATTACCTCGCATGCTCCCGGCGTCGATAATATACGTATCACCCTCGGGCGTCTGCAAAACCGCGCACTGCCCTGCCCCCACCGACAGCAGGTGAAATTCCATATCCGCCCCGTCGGGTTTGTGCGGTAGCTGCGCGAAAATCGCCCCCGCTATCAACACCGCAAATAACGCCGCCGCTGTTATTCGTCGCAACCGATTTTTCCGCGCCGTTAGAATCGCAACAAGCACCACGTAGTACAATAGCACCCAGGATATCCCCACGGGGCGGAGGCGAATAGACAAAAACGGAATCGCATCGAGCATCATCACGCATCGTGCCAAAACATCGGCCATCATGGCGGCGAGTTTGCCGATCCCAGCTGACAGATTCGGCGCCAGCCATGTCGTCGCCATCGCCAGGTAGCCCGGCACTAAAACCGCAACCACCAGCGGAAAGAACACCACCCCGAATATCGCCGCCAGCGGAGTAAACATGCCAAAGTAGTACCCCACCAACGGCAACGCCACCAGATACGCCGTCACGCTAACCGTTACCGCGTTTATCATAACATTGGTAAAGCGGAAAACAAACCATCGCCGCACTCGTTGCTCACGGCGATAGACCGTCAGCCCGCGGCGGTTAAACCACCATCCGAACAGCAGCTCGCGCATTCGATAATGCATCAGAATCAGCCCCGCCACAATTGCGAAGCTCAGCTGAAACCCCGGCGTCAGTAATTGACGCGGGTCTATCAGCAGCAGAATTATCGCCGCCGCCCCCAATGCATTTATCGACGAGTTCTTGCGTCCGAGAATCACGCTCAGCCCCAGCAGCGCTGCCATTATCGCACTTCGCAAAAGCGGGGCGCGAGTTTCGGCGATCATCAAATACGCGGCGAGCACCAGCAGCATCACAAACGCAGATGTTCGTCGCGACGCCCATAGCAGGCGGCAGATCGCGTAGACGAATCCGAGAAATACGCCCAGATGCAATCCCGAGATGCTGAGGAAGTGTGCGATGCCGGCCTTGACCATAACGCGGTTGAGTTTGCCAAGTACGCGGTGGCGGTCACCGAGAAAAGCGCCGACAGCAGCTGACCGCTTTCAATGTCGCCCGATTCCGTCAATCGCTGCTGCACCCCTGCCCGCATTCTCCACAACCATCCGTCAAGGCCCGAGCGTCTCGAAATGACCGTGGCACCCGAGGATGTCTTTACGCGAAACCACGCCCATGTACCGCTTACGCGGGCGGCGGCGCGGGCATCGTATCCACCGGGGTTGGCCTTGCTGCGGAACCGGCCCATCGACCCCACAAGCTCGACAACGTCACCGGGTTCAAAGGTTTTGTACGGCTCGTTAACGCTTACCCGCACTAATCCGCTAACCGGCGCCCAGCCGACGTCGGTTTTGATTTCCGTCGCCCGCAGCAGAAACAGAATCTTTTCGTTACCGCGATATCCGTATTCGACTTCGGGCGACAGCAGCTGCGGAAAACTTTCGACCCGCCCGCGAACGGTGGCGAGAATGCTCTTGCCGCGGGGAACGGAGCTGGCGATTGAATCTTCGCCCACCGAATAGTAGCTGACGCAAAACCGCCCTGCCCCAAGTGCGAAAACGCAAACCCCAAGAGCAATGCACGTCAACACCCGCAGATGCTCCCACCGCAAAGTCGCAATCGCCACGATAAAGCTCACCGCCCCGAGCGTAATCCATCCGCCAATCGGCAGTGGAATGTATCGGGACGTAAGAATCCCAAACATCATCGCGATGGCAAACGGAATCAGCGGTATACGAATCAGCGTTTTTTGCCGAAGATGCCGAAGATTCCACTCGTGCAAATTTTTAGCCCCATTATTCATCACCGGGGATTGTCGATGCTTTACCCGCGAATTTCAATCTAAAAGATGACTGGACCGCGAACGTCAAGCGACCAATGCCTCCCCCGCCGGTGGGCATTTTTTTTGTTTTTTTTCATTTTTCGCAAAGGGGGCTTGCTAAAACGCTCATATTGCAGTAAATCTTACAAAAGGATTCAAATTGGGTGTCCCATGAACGAAAAAATTGTTTGCGACGGAATTACATTTGACGACGTATTGTTGGTACCGGCGAAATCTTCGGTGGTGCCGAAAGACGTCGATACCTCTACTAGGCTTACGCAGAAAATCCGCCTGGAGATTCCTCTGCTGTCAGCCTCCATGGATACCGTAACAGAAGCACGGTTAGCCATTGCCCTTGCCCAGGAAGGCGGCCTCGGAATCATTCACAAGAATCTTTCCCCCGCAGATCAGGCACGCGAGGTCGCGAAGGTTAAGCGTAGCGAAAACGGCATCATCAACGATCCGGTTACCTTACCACCCGACGAATCGACGGCGACGGCGCGGAATGTCATGCTGCAGCAGAACGTTTCTGGTTTCCCCATCGTCGAGGCCGACGGAACGCTCGTTGGCATTCTCACCAAGCGAGACATGAAGTTCGTCACCGACGACAAGCCCATCCGCGAGGTGATGACGAAGGATAATCTCGTTACCGCCCCGGCCAATACGCCAATCGACAAGGCCCAGGATATTCTCAGCAAGGCGAAGGTCGAGAAGCTGCTATTGGTCGAAAATGGAAAACTCGCCGGGCTTATAACGATGGCCGACATCGACAAAACCCTCGACTTTCCGCACAGCTGCAAAGACGAGCGAGGCCGACTGCGTGTCGGCGGTGCAATCGGTGTGATGGACTTCGACCGCGTCGAAGAACTCATCGCCGCCGACGTCGACATCATCTCAATCGACTCGGCACATGGGCACAGCGAAAATGTTTTAAAAACCATCGAGGGCATAAAGTCCAAATACGATATCGAAGTTATCGCCGGTAACATCGCCACGGCCGAGGCTGCAGCCGATCTCATCGCCGCCGGAGCCGACGCCGTAAAAGTCGGCATCGGGCCTGGAGCAATATGCACCACCCGCGTGATTTCCGGTGTTGGTGTTCCACAAATAACAGCCGTCCGCGAAGTAACCAAAGTCGCCCAAAAGCACGGGATTCCCGTCATCGCTGATGGTGGAATCCGGTTAAGCGGCGACATAACCAAGGCCATCGCCGCCGGTGCATCGGTCGTTATGCTCGGAAGCCTCCTCGCCGGACTCGACGAATCTCCCGGGCGATTGGTGCTGTACAAAGGCCGACGATTTAAGGTTTATCGCGGCATGGGTTCGTTGGGAGCAATGGGCGAAGGCTCGGCCGACCGCTACGGACAAAAAGGCGCCACGCACGACAAGCTCGTACCCGAAGGCGTCGAAGGCAGAGTGCCCTACCGCGGGCCGTTAAGCGAATACGTATATCAATTAGTCGGCGGGCTGCGAGCCGGAATGGGATACTGCGGATGCCCGACAATCGACGAGCTTCGCGAGCGTGGAAAGTTCATTCGGGTGTCGGCGGCGACGCTGGCGGAAAATCATCCGCACGATATCGCCATCACACAGGAATCACCAAACTATTCGCTATGGAACGAAGCAGAATAAATTTACCGATACTGTAACAAGGAGATCGACAATGAAATATATCAGCATATTAATGGTTGTTGTTTTGGGGATGGGATTTTTGACTTTCGCCGGCTGCCAGAACATGGATCAGATAACCCCCGGCCTGGCGATCGGCAACGGGTCGTCGCGAAACATGGGCGATGTCAGCATGTCGAGCGCCTTTGTCGCCGGCGTTAAGGCATTGAGTGCACACTACTCCATCGACCGGGTGAAAACGAATCAGGCCAACGGTGTTATCGTCTGCAAACCGCAAAATATCGCCAATGCCCCCAACGAGCGAATCCTGGGCGGCACACCGGCACGGCAGATCGCGAGAATGGAACTCGTCAGCGAAAACGATCAGGTAATCGCACAGGTTCTCGTTGTCCAGGAGCGTAATGGTTCCGGCCCGCGGGAAGAAATGGGACAATCCCAAGACGTCGACAACTACGATGGGTCGCCCGGAAATGTAACGCCCGGAAATCTGTCGGCGGCAACAACTCCGCAGCAGAACGAGGCGTGGGAATTCGAGAAAAAACTTCCCGAAATCCAGAACGTAATCCTTACGGATATGTTCAATTTATTGCACGGAAAGTAAGAAGGCAATAGAAAGAAAAAACTGGTGGCAGTCGCGTAGGGTCGGCCATTGCCGACCATCTATCTGGCCATATGAGCCATCCGGAACAGGAAGAAGTATGGGATTTTGGCAATGGGCTGGACAATTCGCAATTGCTGGGTTAACTTGCGGGATGGGCATCTTTTTGCTTCGTTGGTGGAAAGAGGTTCATGACCGCAAGGCGAGAAAGCATAGCTACCATGCCAAATGTTTGCTGGAGGAGGCAGACAGAATATGTGGCTTTGCCCGGGCGTTACTGGAATTCTCCAAGAACACCATAGGCAATGCTAATTACCGTAAACAAGCATCAATTCTTTGGAAGACAAGTTCTGTCTCCTCACTCCTGAATGTCTGGCTTGCCAACGCATGGGTGCTGGACAAACGGAGAAAACTCAAGAAAACGAAATTGCGAACAAGATTTGAAGGGGCAGTTGAACAGTTGAGACTGGTCGCGGTTCAATGGAACGATGCGCACACCAAGCTAGTCTGTGAAAAGCCTCAATCGGACAAAATCAACACTTCACTTCTCACGGGCTTTCGCAAATGGCCGTCGCAAGATGATTTTGATGAGATATATGCTCCTGTTACCGAGACTTTCGAAGTGTTCCTGCGTGAATTTCAAGCCCTTCACAATGCGTTGCAACCAATGGTTCAAGAGTACATGAGCCGTTCAGAAAACCAGCAGGAATGTAGTTAAACAGATAACACAGAAGAGCATTACGAACGTACGACCTGCCACAGAGAGTATAAATTGGACAATTAGCAAACGCCCCCTAGATTCCAGCTTTCGCTGGAATGACACAGGGAAAAATATCGCCACGTCTTTTATTACCCTTCAAGGTAGTGGCCTACTGCCTTCTTACTTACAGCAATTCTGCTATTTGGATGGCGTTGAGGGCAGCGCCTTTGCGGATCTGGTCGCCGCAGACAAACAGCTCAATGCCGTTTCCGCCCGGTTGGGAAATATCCTGACGAATTCGCCCGACAAGAATATCATCTTGTCCGCTGGCATCTTTCGGCATGGGAAAATAGCTTCCTTCGCGGTCGTCTACAATTTTCACGCCCGGGGCCGACGCGAGAATATCGCGAACTTCGTCTTCGGTGATTGGATTGGTAAATTCGATATTGATCGACTCGGCGTGGGCACGCATGACGGGCACGCGAACGCATGTCGCCGCGACCATAATAGACTCGCACGAGAAGATTTTGCGGGTCTCGTTGACCATTTTCATTTCTTCTTCGTTGTACCCGTTATCGCCAATAGCGGAGTTGTGGGCGAACACATTAAAGGCCGCCGGATGCGGGAGAACCTTCGGTTCGAACGGCTGTCCGTCGAGGATTGCACGGGCACCGACTTTGAGTTCTTCCATGGCAGCTGCACCGGCACCGCTGGCAGCCTGATAAGTGCTAATGACCAATCGCTTGATGGGGTTGACCTTATGCAGCGGAAATACGGGAACGTTCATGATGATCGTCGAGCAGTTCGGGTTCGCAATGATCCCGTTGTGCTGTTTGATCGCTTCGGGATTTACTTCCGGGATAACCAGCGGGGTATCGGGATCCATGCGGAAGGCCGAGGTGTTATCGACCATAACGGCACCGGCCTTGCGGACGGCCGGGGCAAATTGCTTCGACAACCCACCACCAGCCGACGACAACACTAAATCGACACCTTCAAAGGCATCATCCGTCAGCAATTCAACCGCAATTTCCTCACCGGCGAACTTGAGCTTCTTACCAACGCTCCGCTCCGAAGCCAGCAGCTTCAGCGAATCCATCTGGAAGTTACGCTCAGCCAGGAGTTCAAGAAACTCGGTTCCTACCGCGCCAGTGGCGCCCATAATTGCTACATTGCGACTCATTGTTTTCCTCGGGTTCCCATTCTGCGGGAAGCTTTTTTAAATGTAAAAAACGTGAAAATGTTTCGGTATCCCGTTCGATACCACATACACCAATCCGCCGAAAAGCGGGCGAAGTAATGTACCATATTCGCGAAATCTTACAAGCCTTTTTGCTCGCGAAATTGATGCTTCACTTGACCTGGCTGGTTTTTTCTGGGAACATCGGCACATGCACGACTCAATTGATATGCAAAATAAGCAAAAATACTTAACCGCCGAAATCTCCGCCTCCGCCATCCGGGCCAATATCAAGGCCCTTCGCAGCTGCGCCGGTAAAGACGTAAAATTCTGCTCCGTAGTCAAATGCGACTGCTACGGACACGGATTGAAAATTTTGCTGCCGATAATTGCGGATGCTTCGGACTTTCTCGCGACGGCGACACCGGCCGAGGCGTTGCAAATTCGCGATCTGGGATACGACGGGCCGCTGCTGGTTCTGTTTGCAACAAACGGGCCTTTCGGAATTTCCAACTCCGACAACAACCCGGCCGCCCTGCTCACCGAACTTTTGCAGCGTAACGTAACGCTGACCGTTACCGGGGCGAGTGACATCGATCTGATCGCCGAGACCACCCGCAGCACCGCCATCGACGCCCGCGTCCACGCCATGATCGATACGGGGATGGCACGATCGGGAATGCTACCCCCCGAGGCACCGGGGATATTTTCGCGAATCCGTAACGAACCACACATGCGACTCAGCGGTGCCTATACGCATTTTGCCACCGCCGACGAAAACGACAAAACTTTCGCCCACCACCAGATATCCGTATTCAACGAAACACTCGAACATTGCAACGCCAACTCGCATCTGTTCCGCCACGCCGCCAACTCGGCAGCAACAATCGACCTGCCCCAAGCCCACTACGACATGCTTCGCCCCGGGATCAGCCTGTTTGGATATCAACCATCCGACGCGATGCAAAATCGCCCCGCTCTGCAACCTGCCCTGAAATTACGCGGGCATCTGATGCAGGTCAAAACCGTTTCCGCTGGGAGCAAGTGCGGATACGGGCTGACTTTCGAATGTAAACGCGAAACAAAGTTAGGGCTGGTTCCGATAGGATATGGAGACGGATATCTGCGGAGCAACGGCAATCGGGCGGTAATGCGAATAGATGAAACCGAGGTTCCGGTTATCGGGCGAGTGTCGATGAATCAGACGATTTTGGATATTACCGACCATCCGACGGCGAGGCTGGGAAGTGTGGTGGAAATTATTTCCGCTGACCCGGCGGCGGCGAACAGTGTTGAAAATCTGGCGAGGTTAAACGACACCATTCCGCACGAAATTACGACACGGCTGGGATCGAGAATCCAGCGGGTGCTCGTGGATTGATTTTTTTAGTTTTACAGGCAATATGGGCTGCTAATTTGACGTTAGTCATTGTATGATATAGTGATAAATCGGGAGAACATTATGAAATCATCTAATAGAAATTTCACAACATTCGGGGCGATACTTTGCGTGATTCTGTTTTTAGGAGTTGTTTTGATAACCTCTCCCGCTTACAGCAAAAAAGCAGAAACAGACGACACTGACACGGAACTTATCGACACAACCGACGACGCGCAGGACGATCTGATAGATACTGATAAAGTAGATACAGATAAAGTAGATGCAGATGAATCTGACAAGATCGACAAACCGAAGAAACCCGCCAAACGGAAGAAATCTAGGCCGAAAAAAACGAAAAAGTCTAAAAAATCTGGTAAAAATACCGCGGAGGATTTTGGCGACAATGACGCTGAAGACGATGACGATTCAGCTTTGGAAATCGAAGAGGATCATCCCGTTATCCCCGAGCTGGAATACGATGTCTATGTCGAGCTTGCGCGAATCGCCAAACTCAACGAGAAGCAACAAAAAAAACTGGTCTTTATTCAGCACAAGCGAGAGAAAGGCTTGGAAGGCTGGGACAAAACCCACGGTAAGAGGCTGGAGAAAATGCAGCGTAAGGCTGCCGGGGAAAATAAAGAATCCCGACGGCGAAAATTGGACTTAAAGGTCAAAGCGTTTGAAGATAAACGAGACGCCCTAGCCGAAAGGTTCGACGTAAAAGCCCGCAGGGTCTGCACAAAAGATCAGTTAGTCGCATACAACTCCACGCTTCTTTACAGGGCTGCAATTGATGAATTCAACAATATGCAAATTCCGCTGGACGACGAAGAGGCCGAAAAAATCAAGAAGGCTTGCGAGGGATACGCCAAGAAAAAATTAAAAAACCCGAAGGTTGACCTCTACAGGCATGAAAAAACCCTGAGAAAGGGTATCTACGAAGTCGCAAAAAAAGCACTGACTAAAAGGCAATTCAAAGAATACAAAAGGATTAAAAAGCGAGAAGAATTGTTGCGACGCAGAGAGCTAAAAGAAGAATACGAAAACGAACGCAAAAACAATCGCAAGAAAAGATAATCGACAGCAACGCTGTCGGACGAGCAATAAAAAAAAATAAACAAACCCCCGGGATGGTCTCAGGCACCATCGCGGGGGTTTGTTTTTGTGTTTGCGGGTGTACTCGACTATTTTTGGGGAATTTTCAGTCCGAGGTGTTCCATCACCGACTGCAGGTCGCTCCACACCAGCCCCCGCGTATTGACAGAATAATTTCGCAGCACATAGGCCGGGTGGAAAGTCGGCATTACGGGGATGCCCCCCAGCCCCGGGCCAATATCCGGTAGCTGCGCCCAGACCCCACGCATTTTCGTAATTCCCACATTCGTACTCAGCAGCCCCTTAGTCGCCGGGTTTCCGAGCGTGACGATAACTTTCGGCCGAATGATTTGCAGCTGCCGTACGAGATAATCCCAGCAGGCGGCGACTTCTTCGGGTAATGGCGTGCGGTTTCCGGGTGGGCGACATTTGACCATGTTGCAGATAAACACATCGCTGCGTGACAATCCCATCGCGGCGATCATTTTTGTCAGCAGGTCACCGGCCCTGCCAACGAACGGCCGACCGCTGGCGTCTTCGTCAGCACCGGGACCTTCGCCCACAAACACTAAATCGGCGTTGGGGTTAACCTCACCGAAAACCGTATTCGTGCGGGTTTTGCAGAGTTCGCATTTGCGGCAGGGTTTGACCTCGTCGGCATCGAGCTGTTGCAACGCAGCTGCTTTTTCCTCTGGCGAAAGCTCCTGCAGAACCGCCCCTTTCGAGGCCGCTCCAACCGCACCTGCTGCTGCGACGGGCGGTTCTGGTAAGTCCAGCTCGGGTAGCGAATTTCGCCCGACGGGCAAGAAATCGGTATTCCCCAGCAGCGATTCCATCGCCAAAAGCTGTTTGGCGGTATCCACGGGATTGTATGCTTCTTCGTTTAACATCGCCGGATTGTAGGCAAAACCTGCCCCGCATACAAGGGGTTGTAGCAACAATGAAGCTCCGCAACGGCAAAACCGTAATTATCAGCGGAGAATTGAAGGTTGAATCGCCCCCCCGCGCTGGGTATACTTCTGCGGTTAGTAAAAACTCCCACGACGGGACATTGTGTATCATGAGGTTAGTGAAAAAATTCCCACAACACAATTAGGATATGTGTATTCTGGTTAGTTAAAAAATATGAGAGACGAATTCTTACCATTTTCAAAACCGTCGATATCCGAGGACCAAATCGCCGCCGTCACTGACGTGCTGCGAAGCGGATGGATTACGACCGGGCCGAAATCTGCGGATTTTGAGGCACAGTTCGCCGTGTACACCCAGTCCGCCGCTGCCGTTGCGGTTTCGTCGGCGACGGGCGGAATGGAAGTTGCGCTGCGGGCACTTAATATCGGGGCGGGTGACGAGGTCATAACTCCGTCGCTGACGTGGGTGTCGACCGTAAACATGATCGTGCTGGCTGGGGCAAAACCGGTATTCGTGGACGTCGATCGCGATACGCTGATGACGACGCCCGAGCTTATCGCCGAAAAAATCACCGACCGCACAAAGCTGATCATTCCCGTTCACTACGCCGGGACAGCCTGCGATATCGACGCCATCGCCAAGCTCGCCACCGCCCGCGGAATCCCCCTGCTCGAAGACGCCGCCCACGCCATCGGTACCGAATATAATAATCGCCGCATCGGAAAAACCGGCACTGCGATATTTTCGTTTCACCCGATCAAGAACATCACAACCGGCGAAGGCGGAATGGTCACCAGCGACGATCCCAAACTGCTGGATCGCATCCGGCGGCTGAAATTTCACGGTTTGGGCAAGGATGCATACGACCGGAAAATGCAAGGCCGCTCCCCCCAGGCCGAGGTCATCGAACCCGGTTACAAATACAACATGACCGACATCGCCGCCGTGCTGGGATCAGGTCAGCTGGGCCAGTTGGACGAGTTCATCGCACGCCGAAC
>DAOVZK010000073.1 GCA_030635145.1 Planctomycetota bacterium
AATGGTTTTTCTCCAAAATATTGCATGCCCTGCGGACGGCACCAAAAATTTTTAACGCCGCCTACACCTGGGTAGAAATGGCCGACTGGATTCCCGCGTTTCTTACCGGCACCGAGTCGCTGGACGATTTGTCCGTCTGCGCCTGCACCGCCGGGCACAAGGCGATGTACAACGACGATTGGGGCGGATACCCCGACGAAAAATTCATGTTGCAGCTGGATCGCAAAATGGGCCAACTGCACCCCCGCCTTAAAACCAGCGTAAAAACCATTGGCGAATCTGTTGGGGGGCTGACCGAAGAATGGGCTAAGAAAACAGGATTAAAGGCGGGTATTCCCGTGTCGGCCGGTGCGTTAGATGCGCATCTCGGGGCAGTGGGTTCCGGCATTGAACCGGGTATGCTCGTAAAAATTCTCGGCACCAGCTCGTGCGACATGGTCGTTGTTCCCGGTGATAAGCAAGTCATGGACATCCCGGGTTTGTGCGGCATTGTTAAAAGCAGCATCTTGCCGGGTTATTTCGGCCTGGAGGCAGGGCAGTGCGCCGCGGGCGATATTTTCAACTGGTTCGTCAATAACATTCAGCCCGGCGGGAAAAAAGTTGGGTCGCACGCATCGCTTACGAAAGAAGCGTCTCGCCTTTCACCCGGAACCAGCGGGCTGCTCGCACTCGACTGGAACAACGGTAACCGCTCAGTGCTGGCCGACCAGCGATTGACGGGGCTGATGCTCGGGCAGACACTGCACACGACCCCGCCGGAAATTTATCGCGCCTTAGTCGAGTCCACCGCCTTCGGTG
Organism: Planctomycetota bacterium; assembly: GCA_030635145.1. Taxonomy (GTDB): domain Bacteria; phylum Planctomycetota; class Phycisphaerae; order SM23-33; family SM23-33; genus DAOVZK01. Next base: position 799 of record DAOVZK010000073.1, read on the forward strand.
CACTGGCGATTATTAATCGCTTCGAACAGTACAAGATTAAAATCAATCAGATTGTTAACTGCGGTGGGATCGCCGAGAAAAACCCAATGATTATGCAGATTTACGCCGACGTCACCAACCGCCCGATGGGTATTTCGCGGTCGTCGCAAACCTGTGCACTTGGCGGGGCCGTCGCCGGTGCAGTAGTCGCGGGAGTTTACGAATCGGTGCCGGCGGCTCAGAAAAAAATGACCGGCCTGAAAACCCGCTGCTTCAAACCGAACCCCCAATCCGCCGCCGTCTACGCCGAACTGTTCAAACTTTATAGACAGCTGCACGATGCGTTCGGAACCACAACCTGGAAAGGCAGCTGCCATAATATCATGAAAAAACTGCTAGAAATAAAAACAACTGCCCGCGGCTGAGAACCTGATGGGAAAGAACCGAAAAACACGAATTCGTCTGAGCGTTGTGCTGCTGGTTGCTGCATTTGTTGGCAGCTGGGCTTTCGGTGCAGCGGGCGATTCTCAACTTAACAACGTACACGCCGGGTTGAAACTCACCGATATCGAGCGTCAGTCGCTAAGCGGTGTTTCGGATGGCAGCGACAATCGTGAGGAACTCGGATTCTATGTGATGATGGGTAAAGTTGCACAGCTGCCGAAACTTGCCGCCGCCGATATGAAAAAACTTGAGGCACCTGGTTACAAAAATCTGATGCGCGACCCCAGCCGTTTCCGCTACATTCCGCTTCACATGCCGGTGCGGATTTACACCGTCTCAAAAATGACCGTCAAAAACCGCAAGATAACCGCGCACCCGCGAGATTTACCGATTGAAAAACCGATCTGGGAAATTCATTGTCAAACGGCGGGTGTGAATCCTGAGCAGCAACGCTCAGAATCGATGATTTTGTACTCCAGCGTTATTCCCGATGGGTTGCTTCAGCGGGGCAAAAAACGCGATGGCGACGTTTGGGATTTCGACAAAGGCCCGGAGTTTGTTTTTGCGGGCGTGTTTTATAAGGTAGTCAACCAGAAAGACAAAGCTGCCAACGCCCCGCGAGATTATCCGGTTTTTCTGGCGTGGCAGATCGAAAAACCGGCAGTGGTTGTTAAGCATTGGTCGGTTTACGCGATTCCCGGAATTTTGATTACCATGGGTTTGCTGACGGGGTTGGTTCTGTTTATAAAACTGCGTGGCAAGATAAAACGCAGCAAGGCTGAATCGCAGCAGGGGACTATTGGCAAAAAATTCAAAAATTATAAACCGTTGCGGGATTCTGACGACGATATGAATGATAGATACGATGCAGACGACGACAAGCCTGTTGACCTGGAATTGACGCGGGCGGCTGAGGAATATCGAAAGCAGCATGAAGCTAAGGAATGATTGAAACATGGAACAAAAAATACACGTAGCCCTCGGCGAGCGAAGTTACGACGTGCGAATTGCACCGGGTTTGATTGACCAGATCGGATCGAGCGTTGCTGAACTTACCGGCGCGAAGCAGGTAGTGGTTATAACGGACTCGAATGTGGCACCGCTGTACGCCGCCCGCGTTACCGAATCGCTCGCAGCTGCGGGGGTCGTTTCGCGCGTGCTGGAATTTCCGGCTGGTGAACCAAGCAAAAATTTTGCGACGGTTTCGGACTTGCTCGACGAGCTGCTCGGTAGCGGTGAACCGATCGATCGCGGTACGGTGATAGTTCCGCTTGGTGGGGGAGTGGCGGGGGATATGGGCGGATTCGTGGCGGGTGTGGCGTTGCGAGGGCTGCGATTTTTACAATGCCCCACGAGCTTACTTGCCGTCGTCGACTCATCGGTCGGCGGAAAAACTGGCGTCGACCACGCAGCAGGGAAGAATCTCATCGGAGTTTTCCATCAGCCCGTCGGTGTACTGTCCGACATTGAATCGCTTCGCACGCTTTCGATTGAGGAATTGCGAAACGGGCTGGGCGAATGCGTCAAACACGCCGTCATCCGAGACGCCACGCTGCTCGATTTTATCGAGACCAACGCCGAAACGCTCCAACGCGTTGACGGCGAAAAACTCGCGTTTGACTCTGATGTAATGTGCGAATTGCTCGCGAAAAACGTGGCGATAAAGGCCCAGGTCGTTCGCACCGATGAGCGGGAAAGCGGAGTTCGTGCGCATCTGAATTACGGGCACACCATCGGGCACGCGATTGAAACTTTTGTCGGTTACGCCAACATCCGCCACGGCGAGGCGGTGTCGTTGGGCATGGTGACGGCGAATCATATTGCTGTCGCTCGCGAGTTATTCGCCCCGGCCGTCGCCGACAGAATCGCAAATCTTTTGCAGAGCCTGAATCTTCCGACAACGTGTGGGTCGCTTGATGCTGTCAAAATTTGGGACATTATGAAGCACGACAAAAAGGCACGCGGTGGGCAGGTGCGTATGGTTTTACCGACGGGATTGGGCGAGGTGGATATTTACGACGACATCACCGAGCAAGAAGTCGGCGAAGCGGTAGAGTCAATCGACGGATGAAAAAAGCAACTCCCAAAATCACGGTTATCTTAGCGGTGTTTGTGCTGGTTGTTGTCGGTGCGTTTTTAACGGCTCGGCTGGTCGGATGCGAAAAAAAAACGCCCGAACCGCGAACCGCGGAGGTGAAAATAGGGGATAAAACGTGGGTTGTCGAATTGGCGATGACGGAACGTGCTCGTCACAAAGGACTTAGCGGCCGCCGGGAACTCCCCGACAGATCAGGGATGCTTTTCATTTATCCTGAACCAACACCATTAAAGTTCTGCATGAGAAGGTGTCTCATTCCGATAGATATTGTGTTCATAGATGCTGATTTACGCGTGGTTAACACGTATGCGATGAAGAATCACGATCCTGACGGTTTGACGCCTTATTCGTCGGGAGTCGCGGTTCCGTATGCGTTGGAGTTGCCCGGTGGTACCGTGAAAAAGTGCGGTATCAAAAACGACGACCTGGTCGAATTTGTAGATGTTCCGGATCGCCGCGAAGCCGAATCAGCAAAATAACGAACCGCTGGATAAATTTTGTCCGGCGGTAAAACTGTCGGAGAGAAAATTGGATTCAGACGTAAAAATTTGGTGGATGGACGGCGATGAAATTCCCACGAATGTCAAAGACGCTGTCGGTGAGCGTTGGGATATCGCGCCGCTGCATGATAACGAAACGCCCGCCTGCGGATCCGTAGGCGTTGGTTTTGGAACCCCGACCGAAGGTGTCGATGGCGATTTTTTTTCGCTGCGAGTTTTGCCTGATACCAATCGTGACGTTCTTACCGCCAAGCTCGAAACCGCCGCCGCCGCTGCCGGTTCTATCCTCGAACTTCAGCGAGACATTTCCAGAATTCAGGCCATCGCCGACCAGGCCGCTATGACCGCAGAAGAACTCGACGAAGAAATTCGCCTTGCTGCGAGGCTGCAGCAGGATTTTCTCCCGCGTCGATTACCGAAAATCGGTACGTCGCGATTCAGCGTTTATTATCAACCCGCAGGATTCGTCAGCGGTGACATTTACGACGTTGCCCGCCTCGACGAAACGCGAATTGGGTTTTACGTTGCCGATGCCGTAGGGCATGGCCTACCGGCGGCGCTGCTGACGATGTTCATTAAGGAAGCGCTGCAAACAAAACGTATTACCGGAAACAGTTATGAGATCGTTCCACCGCACGAAGTGCTCGAGCAGCTAAACGCGCATCTCTGCCGGCAGCATTTGCAAATGTGCGAATTTTGCACCGCCGTCTACGCCATTGTCGATACACAAACGCTTACCGTTACGATGAGCAGGGCAGGGCACCCAGCCCCGATTATTATCAACCCCGACGGTGCCCCGCGCGAAGTGGACCTACCGGGGCCGTTGCTTGGAATTATGGATGATGCGGTTTTTGAATCTCGCGAAATTCAGCTCGAACCCAACGACCGATTGCTGCTGTATTCCGACGGTGTGGAAGATTCGATTTGCGGAACCGGCAAAGAAAAAATTATGAGCTTCGTAGATTTCATAGCACCGTTTTCGAGCATTCCGCGTGAGGATTTCCTGCAGCATATTTCGGGACGCCTCGATAATCAGGACGCCTACGACGATATAACTGTCCTGATGCTGGAAGTCTAACCCACTGCGTGGGGGCTATAAAAGATGTAGCACCGGCGGCGATAGCTCCCATTGCGTGGGAGCTAATAAAATATGTAGCAGGGACGATAAAACCCCCCCGAACGGTCACTAATTCCCACTATCGAACTGTACGGTGTTTTTGTGTAACATAAGGGGTTTGCAAACGCCACTCTTGGAGCTGTAACATCTTTCTAGTTAAGATGTTGCGGAGTAGTATTACCGCCGCCAGCGTAGGGTTATTCGCGTAAAAACGCTTGCATAATTACCGGTGTTGAAAAAAGAAATTCAAAAAACTCTCCAAAAGCGTTGACTATAGAAAATGCGAATCCTATAATGCGGAGTTCGGACTTAAGGTTCGGGTTTCATGTTGGTTACCTGCTTATTGGTAGAAACAACGGCATGGTAATCGGCTGAGGTTTGGCGGATTTGATCGCCAGAAAACGAAATTAAAAAAAGAATAAAAAAAAGCGAAAAGAGTTGTTGACGCCGATCAGACGATCGACTAGATTACTCAACCCGCGACGGGAACGACAGATAGCAAGTCACCAACGCGGCGTTTTTTTTCCGGTGTTAGGCCGGTAACGGATGTTTGAAAATTGAACAGTGAGTCGTCACGAGGGTGTGACCCACAAAGTTGATCGTCATGGATTGGCTGTTGTGGGATGATAATCCAGGTACATCTTAAACTTGAGAAGATGTACTGCTCGGAATCCTCGTGACTGACAAGAATACAGCTTATAATTTTATAAGCAGCCTATATTTAAATATAGGCCCTTGTTAATTAGGATTTTGAGTTAAATGGAATTATTCAGCTTCGGCTGGATCTTTCCGAAATGCCTTCCCGCTTTCGAGCGGGAGACGAATTATATCGGGTCACCCCCTAAAGTGGACCCGATCAGGCAAACCTTTTCTTTCGAATGTATCCGCTTCGGCGGTTCAAACGATAAATAAGTGAAGAGTTTGATCCTGGCTCAGAACGAACGCTGGCGGCGTGGCTAAAACATGCAAGTCGAACGCGAAAGTCAAAACTAGCTTGCTAGTGGAGACAAGTAGAGTGGCGAAAGGGCGAGGAACACTTGGGTAACGTACCCCGAGCACCGGGATAGCTGTGGGAAACTACAGGTAATACCGGATGAGACCACAGTACCTTCGGGTACAGTGATCAAAGGATGGGGATCTCTTCGGAGACCTATCGGCTTAGGAGCGGCCCAAGTCCTATCAGCTTGTTGGTAAGGTAATGGCTTACCAAGGCAATGACGGGTACCGGGACTGAGAGGTTGATCCGGCGCATTGGGACTGAGACACTGCCCAGACTCCTACGGGAGGCTGCAGTAACGAATATTGGACAATGAACGAAAGTTTGATCCAGCGACGCCGCGTGTAGGAAGAAGTCCCTCGGGATGTAAACTACTGTCAGGGACCACCAAGCAATTGGGGCTAATATCTCCATGCGTTGAGGAATCCCAGAGGAAGCCACGGCTAACTTCGTGCCAGCAGCCGCGGTAAGACGAAGGTGGCGAGCGTTGTTCGGAATCATTGGGCTTAAAGAGCACGTAGGTGGATTGTCAAGCGTCATGTGAAAGCCCTCGGCTTAACCGGGGAATTGCATGGCGAACTGGCAGTCTTGAGGCAGGTAGGGGCAACTGGAACTCTTGGTGGAGCGGTGGAATGCGTAGATATCAAGAGGAACGCCAGAGGCGAAGGCGAGTTGCTGGGCCTGTCCTGACACTGAGGTGCGAAAGCGTGGGTAGCGAACGGGATTAGATTCCCCGGTAGTCCACGCCCTAAACGATGTGAACTAGGTCGGAGGTTCGCTGACGGATTTCTGGCC
>DAOVZK010000017.1 GCA_030635145.1 Planctomycetota bacterium
ATGAAAGTTCTCGAGCTTGAGCTGCTTGTTCTCTGCTTGCAGTTGTTTAACTCGAGCAGTCAGCAATTCTACTTGCTGCGTTAAGGCCTTTATTTATTGCTCCAAATGACTCATCTGGCATTGTGTACCACATCAACTACAAGCGCGCCAGACATTTTGTAAATTTTTTAAAAGTTTTCTGTGAAGGGATACCGCTATATTACAGATGATAGAATTGTCGAAAAATCACCAAAAACTCCCAAACGTTTTGCTGTTTTCGGGGTCTAAACTTCTGAGGTTGGTGTGTGTGCATAGAAAAAATGCCTCCGCCCGAAAATCCGCGATAACTTTTTTGGTGTAAAGATGTTGCAAGTTTTGCCGATATATAACCTTGATGCATTACACCTAAGTTGGGTTGTGCGCACACGGAATCGGATCGGGATAAACGAGATAAAATAAATATGGCACGTTCAAATATTTTCGAAGCGACCGTCGAGCATTTCCTCGCCCCCATCATGCCCTTCATGAAAGACGAGGCTGTCTCGGAGATCATGATAAATTCGGCTAGCGAGATTTACATCGAGCGTGACGGCGGGCTGGTCAAAACCGACGCCACTTTTGAAGACGAAGCCGCGCTGCGGGCAGCTGTCAACAACGTACTGCAATACACGGGCAAACGCGTGAACGACAACAATCCGCTGATCGACTCGCGATTACCCGACGGCAGCAGGGTTCATGTTGTGCTGCCCCCGCTGTCACGCACCGGAACCTGCATGACCATCCGCAAATTTTCCAAAATCGCGTTCGACTCCAAACGGTTAGTCGAGCTGGGGTCGTGGACGCCCCAAGCCATGGACTACCTGCGAGTTTGCGTACTTGCCGAGAAAAATATACTCGTGGCTGGTGGAACGTCCAGCGGAAAAACCTGCCTGCTAAACGTGCTAAGCGAATTTATTCCGCACCAGCAGCGAATCGTAACGATTGAAGACTCGGCCGAGCTTGAGCTGCAGCAGTCGCACCTTATTTCTCTCGAAGGACGCCCCGCCGACAGATGGGGCAAAGGCGAAGTCACTATCGCCGACCTGTTTCGCTCGTCGCTACGGCTGCGCCCTGACAGAATCGTGATCGGCGAAGTTCGTGGCGGAGAGGCGTTGGATATGATTCAGGCGATGACCAGCGGGCACGCGGGCAGCATGTCTACCCTGCACGCCAATACCGCAATTGATGCGCTTAACCGCCTCGAAACCCTCGCTATGATGAGCCATGTCGAACTCCCGCTCCATGCCCTGCGATCGCAAATTGCATCGGCTATTGATGTTGTGGTTCAGGTTACGCGATTTTCCGACGGGCGGCGCGGGTTAACCGAAATCGCCGAAGTCCTCCCGCTCGACAACGACGGGCATTATCAAGTTCAGATGATGTTCCAGTACGCCGTAGACGAAAAAGCGTCAGGGTCGCTGAAACCGTGCGGTAAAAAGTCGTCCTTCGCAAATGAACCGAAAATCAAGGCGATCTATAACGACGCCGGTGAGGCAAAAAGCTGTTTCGATGGATAAGTTAAGAAGGCACTAGGGATCAGGGACTAGGCAATAGTATACACAATTGATAACCATGACAAACATCAGGAAATTCAATGCCGACGAAACCGGGCAGACCTCAATAGAGTGGGTGCTGTTGGTGGTGGCGTTTGGGCTTCCGATGGTGTACCTTGTATCTCTGTTGCTGAACTGGCTGACCGAATACTACGCGTTTTTGACGTGTCTAATCTCGCTGCCGATGAGTTAACGAATTGAAATTTGACCCCTGACAACCGGGGCATAGAAAACTGATAAAAAGGAAAGGTGCTTAAATGGAATTGCTAAAAAAGATATCCAAGAGTCTTAAGTCGCTGCACAAAGATGAGCAAGGTGCCGACATGATCGAATATATCCTGATCATCGCCGCCATCGCTTTACCGCTGCTGGGCGTAATCATCTGGTTCTGGAAAGATATCAGCGCCTGGGTCAAGGAATCTTACGATGAAGCAAAGACCGGTGAAGGAACGAACCCCGACGATCTTTAGTGCATGGTGTGTGCTGAAAAAACCGCTGTGATGAAAGGCAAAAAATGCCCCAGTTAGGTGCGAATCTGTGGGCGTATGTGGTGCTTGCGGTTGTCTTAACAGTCGCTTCTGTTACCGATGTGCGTTCGGGTAAAATTTACAATTGGACAACCTACCCTGCTGCGCTGATAGCATTGGTCGGGCACCTGATAATTGGTGGACTTCACGGCCGCGACGGAGCACTTGGGTTGTGGGGTTCGCTCGCCGGATTGGCCGTCGGGTTCATTCCCCTGCTGGCCGCATGGAAGGCCGGTGGTATTGGCGGTGGCGACGCAAAAATTATGGGCGTCGTGGGAGCATTGTGCGGGTGGCGGTTCGCGATTACGTCGATGTTCTACGGATTTCTGATCGCGGCGGTGATGGCGATCATCGTGATGCTCTACAAACGCATCACCCTCAAAACGCTCCAGCGAATATTCGCGTTTGTGCTGACATTGATGGTAAAATTAAAACCAGCCGACCCGGCCACCGAGCAAAGTCCGAAAATTCCGTTCGGGCTGGCGTTGTGCATCGGAGCGGGCATCGCGCTCGTACTGGTCTGCATTTACGGCCCCAACGAAAAAATATTCCTACTTGGAATATGAACCGCAAATAAAGAACAAAGTACACATGAGCAATCCAAAACCAAAATCTCATCCGAGCAAAGCCACGCCGCTATGCGTGGGATGCATTGCTGGTGTGGTTGGTTTGTGCGTTATTCTTTCGGGAATTTTTCTCGGTAGCGGCGGACAGATGGATGGATTTTCGCGGGTGCTGAGCAGCTCGCAGTTTCGATTGTTCATGTATGTCGGATTGGGTTCTGTTTTGGGATTCGCGATTATGACCGCCATGCTGGTTTACCTTGGAGCAGGGCGTAAGCTGAAAAATCAGGATGGCACAGCAATTATCGAGTTTGCGCTCGTGCTACCGTTTTTGCTGGGAATGATACTGCTGATGGCCCAGTCGTCGTTGCTGATGGGCGGGTATCTCAGCGTCAACTACGCCAGCTTTTGTGCCGCCCGCGCAGCCATTGTGCAAATCCCTCGCGAAACCAACAGCGAACTGCTGAACACTGTCAACGACTACGACGACCCCGAAGCTTCGGGAAAATTGTGGAACATCAAAGCCGCCGCCGTCTGGGGCGTAACGCCCGTATCACCGGGCACGCTGACGCCTCCGTCCGCTCAGGGCCAAGTCTTGCGCGACGGGCTGGAACGTTTTTTTGAGGTTAACAACGCCCCAGTCCCATGGTGGGTCAACGATCAGCTGGAATCGCGTTTGTCCTACGCCGAGGAAAACACATTCGTCTCGCTTGTACCACCGAAAAACGGTAATGTATATCAAGAGCGTGAAGACATCACCGTCACGGTCAGATACAACATCTATCTCTCCGTGCCGTACGCATCGCGATTGCTGGCGGCGTTGGACAGCGACAATTCCATCGACCTTGGCGACGGGCGATACGCATTGACGGTGCAGGTTCCGTGCACGCTGACAAACGAAGGCGTCGACGACAAAATCACGATAGAAACTTTCGATTAATTCCAACTCACTCATGAAACACGGATGAATAAATGACTGAAAATTCACACAACACAGCTGCGGGTTTGAAACCCGGTGACAAAATCGGGCGATACGAAATTCGCGAGCTGCTCGGTATCGGCGGGCAGGCGGTGGTTTACAAATGTTTCGACCCCGAGCTGCAACGATTCGTCGCCGTCAAGCACATTTCCACGCACCTCATAAACGATGCGGGATACCTCGATCAGATCCGCCAGAACATCCGCAACCTCGCCTCGCTCGGTTCAAAAAGCGAAGCCATCGTCGACGTATACGATATCATCGACAACACCGACGGACTTTTTTACGTGATGGAGTTCGTCGAAGGCGACACGCTCGAAACACTATTGCGACAGGCCGACGGGCCGGTCGAAAACAAGGCTGTGCTGCTGATTCTTTTCCGCCTGGCCGCCGCACTGCACGACATTCACTCCGCCGGGATCGTCCATCGCGACATGAAACCCAGCAATATCATTCTAACCGAAGGGCTGCGACCGAAAATTATCGACTTCGGCGTGGCAACACTCGCCGGTGGCGATGCCTCAATGCCGCTGGCGACGACAAAATACATCGCGCCAGAAATTTACGCGGGCGGAACAATTGACGGGCGAGCCGATCTCTACGCCGTGGGTTTCATGGCGTATGAAATGCTCATCGGCCGCGAAAAATTCAACGAAATCTTCGCCGACATCACCCGCGACAAGCACAGCGAAACGCTCCGCTGGATGAAGTGGCACGGCAACAATGCGGTGACCGCACCAGAGCTGCATCTGGTTAACCCAAACGTTCCGGAAAGTCTCTCCGCTCTTATCGCCAGGATGATCGCGAAAGACCCCGACAAGCGATTCGCCAATGCCGAAGAGTTCGGCCGAGCCATCCGCTCCGATTTTTCGCCCAAGGGCGCAAAGCAATCTGCCTCGCAGCAAGCGGCCTCTGCCCTGCTCGACGAAGCTATGGAACTCCGCGTAAAAACGGTCGTGGCGGCCCCGGCACTGGGTGCCCCGCGGCAAAGATCGCTGCAGAGCGACGACACCCCCACCGCCCCACTGCCCAAAGGCCCCATGACGCCGCGTACCAAACGAATGCTGATCGGTGTTGGAATCGCGGCGATTTTCCTGATACTCGTCGGTGGTGGTGTGCTGATTTACTCGGCATCGCAGTCGGCCAGGGCCCGTGCGCAGTCGGCCGACAAAATCTACAGTGAAGGAATCCGATTTTTCAAAAATCGCCAGTACGCCCAAGCCTCCAAACAGTTCAGCATACTCACCAGCAAACACAAGGAAACCATTCAGGGTAAAAAATCCCGAGTTCTGCTGCCTATGTGCAAGGAATACATCGCAATTCAAAACGCCAAGTGGAATCAGGCGGTAAATTACGAAGACCAAGCCTCCGAAACGATACGACAACTGCAAACCCAGACAAGCGACGAGAAATTCACTAGCTGGTTAAACGACCGCAGCACGGATATCGAAAATTTAAGCCAGGCACGCTACAGTTCCCGGTTTTACGCAGAGGCCATGCAGGATGCTCGGTCCGAATTAAAGAGGGCCGAGTCGGAATCTGACTTCGACGAAGTTTTTCAGAAGCTGAAAAGTCAACTCAACAACAGCAGCATAACTCTGACCGACCAGCAGTCGGAATTGGCCGCGACGATGCTGCAACATATCCAGAGCGAGAGGTTGCAATACCTTTTCGCCGCAGAACTGAAAGAGGGTGACCTCGCCCTGCAAAAAGACGATCTTGCCGATGCCGAAATCAAATTCAACAACGCAAATGCCATACTCACCAGCGGCCGCAAAGAAGTTAAGTTTCTTCCCCTTGACAAGAAGGCCGAAATGCGCAGCGAGATTGAAGATCGGCAGACGCAGCTGATCAACCGGCAGAAAAACAAGGAAGTTTACAACGCTATCCGCACCGCCGAAAAGCAAGGCGACAGCACCGCGTTGATTATCGCCTTAAAAGACGCATTAAAACTCAAGACGCTATCCAAACATGAGCGTAACCTAATGAACGCGCGTTTGGTTGAGATTCAAACCGGCGAAAAGTTGACATTTGCGAAGCAGCTTATTGCTGGAGGCAATGTCGCGGGAGCACGCGATGCGATCAACGATGTATTGAAAATGAATCCCGACAGCAACGAGGCCAAAAAGTTGAGCGTTGCTCTTGATAATGCAGAAAAAAGAGCGGAGTTGGTTGCCAAGGCAAAAATTCAGGCTGATCAGGGAAATTACAACGAGGCGCTAAATCTGTATCAGATGGGGGCCAAGTATGGCGAGGATGACGAAATCCAAACACAAATTGTCGAATGCAAATTCAATATTGTGATGGCCAACGCCTTAGAATTGCAAAACAAAGGCGAATATGACAAGGCGGAAGAGGCCTACATTCAGGCCAAAACCATCAAGCCTGCCAGTGCCGCACGAGTCGAAACGAGTTTGATGATGCTAAAGACCCAACGCGAATATGACGCTTACATCGCCAAGGGCAACAAGGCGATCAAGGAGCAAAAATGGTCTGACGCCATCAAGATGTTTGAACAGGCGAAAAAACTCCAGGACGACAAAAACGTTCAAGGCAGAATTGAGTTGGCAAAATACCTGCAACATATTGATTTGGGCAAAAAGGCCTTAGACAGGAACGATCTCCCAGCCGCGAGGTGGCGATTCCGTATGGCGAGAAAAAACAAGGACACGCAGGAGGCCCGCGACCTCATCAAAAAAGCCGGTGGGGATTTGGATGACTAACAAACAACCTGTTCACCGCTCAGAGTTACATTGAGTAAACCGCAAAAAATGATTTCCAACCGACAGCGATATTCCGGGCGAATTTTTCCCCGCGCAATTGCGAGATATTCTCGCGGTGCGGTGCTTGTGGTGATGCTCATTTCCATCACACTGCTGGTGGGGTTGGTTTTTTTCGTTTACAATTACGGTGATCATGTCAGCTCTCGCCTCGAAATGCAAAATACCGCCGACTCAGCCGCCATCAGCGGCGCCGGATGGGTCGCTCGCAGCATGAATGTGGTGGCGATGAACAACATAGGACAATCGAAGCTGTTGTCGCTTGTCGTAACGCTCGACGCCCTACCGCTGGGCACCGACATGTCGCTGATTGAAACAAGAGCGATGGAGGCAGCGATTACCGATCAGCTACCGCGATTGCGAAATGAGAATCTCGGGGGCACGAAGCTCAAAACAATGATCATCGGCGGTTTGGAATCGCTGCAGCGGCGCGTAGCCGCCGAGCGGATAATTCTCGAAGCGATGGACGAACAGCTCAATCACAGTTCGTTTGAGATGTCGTCCATTACTCATTGGCGGGACGGAAAATTATGGGAAGCGATCTACGCACTCGACGAATTCAGTACAGCAACGCTGCTGTCGGTCGGCCAATTGACACAGGATATCAGTTCAGATGTAGGGCAAGCCAATAACGCCGACATCGCCTTCGTAATTCCAATCGTTCCCCAAATCCCCCATCGCGCCGGTGAATTTGCAGACTTCAAACCCACGCTCGAAGGTAGCATAATCGTCACCAGCACCAACGCCACCGACTATAGCGTCAAGGACGGATTAGGGGGTGTGATCCCCGATGGGAATTATCCATATCGTCTCGGGCCGTGGGCAAAACTGCACCATTGGTGGTGGTCGGTCCGGGCCGGGGGTAAGCTAGTCAGACGCCCCGGTTCGCAGGTGCGTTCTGTCAGCGGTGGGCCTTCTGGCGGCGGCGCTGGAACATCCGCGGTGACGCAGTCGGCCGGTTGGGACTGGAACCCTCCACCGCGAGTTATCGGATACAGCCCCTTCGGATTTTACCACTGGGCAATTGCAATGATCGACAAATGGGCAGAAATCAACGTCCCCGATATATCCTTTGCCTCTCATGTGCATAACATCGCCAATATCAAGCTGGACTACATGTTCGGCGATCGCCCGGTTACGCTGCAAAAGGTGCACTATCCCGAATTTATCATCGACTACCTGACTATCCGCAATAAAATGAATGCCCGCCCCCCATCAGTGAGTGTCTACCGCACGCATTTTTTCCTTGTCGAAGTCGTGTCAAGCCTTCCGCCAAGCAACTCGAACTGGTTATCCGCAGGAGTTGCCCGCAGCAACGCCCACGACCCAATAACGGTTAAACTTCACGGCTGGAGCGACCCGGCGACATGGAACGGATTTACCCAGGTTGGCAATTACGTATGGCGGGGAGATTTCGAGTACGAAGTTACCGAAGATCGCGGCCTCGGGCTGCTGCCCAAGCACGAAGACCCCGACGATCCCAGCAGCCCGCTGGTATGGCATAAAGTTTACCGGACGCAGTTCTATATTTTTGCCGGTGCCGATATCGGAACAACCACCACCGTATCCAATCCCTGCAGCTACGACGGGCTTGACGGTTTACCCGCTCCGTATCTCCTCGACACCGAAGCCCAAGATTACACCATCTATCGCGACGAAGGGATGCGGCGAGACATGTTTACGTATCTCGGAGTCGCTACTCGCAGCAGAACCTCTCGCGTCTGGGGCCAACGGTTTGTCACGGGGAATCCCAGCGGTATGATAACCACGATCGCGCAGGTGGAAATCTTCAACAACAAAAGCTGGGACCTGTGGACGCAGGACTGGCAGGCAAAATTAGTGCCGGTAACCAATTGGAGCGACTGGATCGACAAGTTCGACGAGGGAATCGGGCAAGCCGATTTCGCCGAGGGGAGATTAGACGCCACTGAACTGCAAATTATACGCGATTATCTGGATTCAATCGATCCGGACTTCGCCGAAACGTTTTTGAACCATTGACGTAAAACTCGAAATGCGAATATCTAAATCCTAAACAAGCACGAAATTGGAATTATCAAAATCTAAAACGACGGTAGCTGGTGAATAAACTTTCTTGTCTTTGTTTTGAAAATTAGAATTTTGAAATTCGATATTGTTTAGTATTTAGAATTTCGTTATTCGCATTTTGTGTATGAGCATAAAAACATGATTTACCATACTACATCTCATCGCACCGCGAATCGCGGAACAGCGTTGCTGGAGTTTATCATCTGCATTCCGTTGATGGCGGTGCTGATCGCGGGGATATTTTTTTTCGGGTGGGTCATGCGAAATCAGCAGCGCATGCGAATAGCCGACCGCTACGCGTCTTGGAAAAGCGTTCACAGCAGCACACCGTCAACGCAGGACATTAACGAGCAATTTTTCGCCGACCGCGGAGACAACATACAGCTGGACTTCGACACCGAAACATCTACGCGTCAGGTTCGCTATAAGTTCGTCGAGGCGTTCAGCGACAGCTCAGCCGGGCTTTACGTGCAGAATCTCGTCGACAAGAATCTACCCGGTGGTAGCCACGTTTTTCTGGAGTCGGAGTTCACCACGAACAATGCACGGTGGCGACAATGGGCAGAGTCCGGGGGGCTGCAACATTCGCACGTCCGCGACGGTAGATACTGGATCCGTGGCGAAACGCAAATGCCACTTTCGATTCGCGACATATACCTCCATGAGCTGGACGATTTCGTTACCGGTTTCCCCACGCAGGCCTCCACAGGCGCTGATCTTATCCAATCGCTTTATCTCGGCGGGTGGTAACCATGCCGAAACGCCCCGTCAAAATAATCGCCCTGCTTTTGCTATTGCTGACAACCAGCGGTTTTGCAGTGTGGGAAATTCTGGTGTTCGTGCAAAACACCCGCGTAAAAACTCGCGGAAGTACCCTGCTGGTGGACAATCGCGGTGAGGTTTTGCGGGGTAGTGGCCGCGGTGAGACAAAAAAAAACATGGAGCTTCTGCAAAACTTGATCGGTTCGGACGATTTGTTTTACGAAATTTCTGCTGCTCCCCCAGCTACCCCGCCCAAAGGGGCAAAACTAATCCGCGCCGTCGGTAGAAACTCGCCCCGTAAAGGATACGTTCAGCTGCAATGGGCCTACGAAATTACCGACGACGAAAAAAGCATAACCAAACATTACGCAAAGGCCTTGCAGCAGCAAGGTTTTACGCTGCGAGACCAGAAACGAAAAGCTCCGCGTCTGGGAATGGTTTTTCATAGATATCCGTCGCTCGTAACGCTATCCTTAAGACTCGCGACGGTGAAAAGCTTGATGCTCGTGACGGTTTGCGAAAATCGCCCCGCGGATGGCATAGTTTTTTCAACTAAAACCGCCACAAAACCGAATAATAAGGATGATGATAGATAATAAACCCGAAAAACCCGGGAATCTCGGGTTACAAACAGGCGAGGTTTGCGATGGCTGAAAGTAAACGGGAATTGCAGGGTAAGTGGTTGCTGTTAATCGCTGTTGTACTGGGCGTGATTGTTGTGCTTATATACAATGCACATATTTACGCCTTGCGCAGTGCGCAGGAGGGCGAAAAAGTCGCCGTCGCCATTGTGCTGCGAAAACTTCAACCCGGCGACAAGATCGACAAAAACGACATCGGCAAGCAGGAAATTCCGCGCAACATCACCAAGCGTTTCGGTGACGTCATTAAGTATGACGAACGTGGCACGGCGATGGGCAAGCGTCTGCTGTACGCCGCCGACAAGGGTTCGTTTCTCAAATGGTCGCAGATCAACCCCAGCCACAAAATTTCTCCGTCGGCGAGACTGAGGCGAGGGTACGTTGGTAAGCCCGTGACTTTTTCGTCGGACGAATCACTGGGCGATCTGCTGACGGTCGGGTCGGTGGTGAATATGCTGGGGCAATTTTCGATCAACGGCGGACGTTACGAGTATTATCCGATAATGAAGGTTCGTGTGCTGAACATCGGCGGTAAGGGTGGGGCAGACACAACATTTAACCCGCTGGGTAAGGGCATGAAAAGTTACCGCCGCATGACCATTGAAGTTCCCGAGGATGTCTCGCTGAAACTTTCGAATTTGCGGACGCACATGATCGGCGACGTCCAGATCGACCTCTGCCCGCAGGACACCCAACCGGCCGACGAGATCAACCGCGAGCTTGACGCACTTACAAAACAGGCTCGCCCGAACCAGCAAACCACTCCCACCATCCCAGGAGAATAACACCTTGGAAATTTGGGCCTACAATCAATACAACGATCAACGCGAAGTTCAGACCGTCAACGACGAGAACGTGACCATCGGGCGTGATGACGGCAATGATATTACGCTGAAGTCGCAGTTCGTTTCGAGAAAGCATGCGCGGATCGTATTTGAAAACGGTAGCTATTTTGCCGAATCGCTCGGGCTTAACGGCATCGTCGTAGCCAATCGCAGCGTGCCCGTAAAAACTCGCGTAAAAATCGGATACGGCGACGAAATCCGAATCGGCGAATTCAGCATCTACATGATGAAGCCGTCATCCAAACGCGTCGAAGGCAGCACACACGTGTCGTCACCACGTAAACGCGTTGTCGAAATCGAACAGCAAATGCACGCCGAACTGCTTGAACGCCTGAACTTGCGAGTAACGGGGCAAACCGGCGAAATCGATGAGCAACTGGTGATGTTGGTCAAGCGGCACTTAAGCGAAATTATCAAATCGCACATGGACGAGATCGACGACGAGATGCGCAAGTATCTGCTGCAGGAATTTCTCTGGCGGTCGGTAGTGACGGAGCTGGCGCGGCGGTCGACGGGCAAGCTGATGTACAGCTACGGTTTCGAGCATGTCGGTAAAGACGACAACAAGCTCGAAAAAACCATTGCCCGCATCATCGGCGACATCGTGGGATTCTTCCCCCTGCAGCTGCGGCCGCACACGTTCAAAGACGACATCGCCCTGATCGAAAAAGACTGGGACTCGCAGCTGAAAAAAACCACCGCTCACATTTCCCCGGAACTTCGCGACTATATCGTCTACCGCCTGCTGAGCAACGAAATCGAAGACGTCGTACTAGGTTACGGCCCGCTGCAGGACCTGCTCGAAATGCCCAACATCTCCGAAATCATGGTCGTCGGAAAAGACCGTATCTACATAGAGAAGGACGGGGTGCTGCAGAACACCGGGCGTAGCTTCTTCAGCGACCGAATCGTCGAGAGCATCATCGAGCGAATCATCAATCCTGTCGGCCGACGAATCGACAGGTCGACCCCGATGGTCGACGCCCGCTTACCGGACGGTTCGCGCGTCAACGCCGTCATCAACCCCATAAGCCTATCCGGGGCCACACTGACTATCCGCAAGTTCGCGCAGATTCCGTTTACCATCGACGATCTCATCGAACGCGGCACACTGAACGAAAAGTCGGCGAATTTTTTGCGGGCCTGTGCCCTGGGGCGAAAAAACATGCTCATTTCCGGTGGAACCGGCAGCGGAAAAACCACCACGCTCAACGTGCTGGGCAATTTCATTCCCGAGGGTGAGCGTGTGGTAACCATCGAAGACTCCGCCGAACTCCAGCTGCAACATGAACACCTCGTGCGTCTGGAAACCCGCCCCGCCAACATCGAAGGTAAAGGTGCATACACCATTCGCGAGCTGGTGAAAAACGCTCTGCGTATGCGGCCGGACCGGTTAATCGTGGGCGAAGTTCGCGGCCCCGAGGCGCTGGACATGCTGCAGGCGATGAACACCGGGCACGATGGGTCGCTGAGTACGATCCACGCGAATAATCCCGACGACACGATGCTGCGATTGGAAACGATGGTGCTGATGGCCGTCGACATGCCGATTCGGGCGATACGCGAACAGATGGTCGCAGCTATCGACCTGGTCGTGCAAATTTCTCGCATGCCCAACGGCCGACGCTGCATAACGCATATCAGCGAGGTATGCGGCATCGACCCAGAGGACGGACGAATCGTTATCGAGGATATTTTCGTGGCGAAACCAAAAACCGACGAAGATGATCTTGGCGAACTGAAACACACCGGGTACATCCCGCCGTTTACCGAAGAACTCATCCGCAAAGGATACATGGACATCGGAGTGTTTACATGATTCTGAGCGAAATGTCACATTCGTCGCAGCTTCTGGTTAACAGCGTTTTTATTTTTATCGCTGCCGCCACTGCAGTCTGGCTGGGGTATAATCCGCTACGAAAATTGCTCCTCCGGCGAGAGGCGTTTTACAAACATGTGCTGTGCAACACGCTGCTGCTGGAAATTCACCCGCGAGTCGTCACCGTGCTGACCGTTATGGTGATGATTCTGCTGGCCGCCGTGGCCTTCGCCCTGCTCGACGGAAGCTTAATCGCAACCCTGCTGGGGGCGGTGGTCGGTTTTGTTTTACCGCACACGATAGTGAATCTGCTTCGCAGGCGGCGGTTAGAAAAACTCGAGTCGCAGCTAGTGGGTACCATTCAGACGCTGGCATCGGGTGTGCGAGCGGGATTGAACTTAGTGCAAGCGATGGAGATGGTCGCCCGCGACGGCCCCGTCCCGACGAATCAGGAATTCCGCCACATGCTGCGGGAATACGAATACGGTGTTCCGCTGGACGACGCCATGATCAAAGCCTCGACGCGAATCGGCTCGGGTGATTTTACGCTGCTGTTTACCGCACTGGAAACCCACCGCCAACGCGGGGGCAACCTCGGCATGACACTCGACCGCATCGCCGACAGCATCCGCGAAATCCAACGGCTGGAAAATCGCGTCGACACCCTGACCGCCCAAGGCAGGGCAACGGCACGATGGTTAGGCGCCATGCCAGCTGTCGTAATGTGCATCCTGTACCTCATTGACCCCAGCGGAGTGCGAACCATGTTCAGCACCGGCGCGGGAAAAATTATCGTCATGACCATTATCGGACTGAACATTATCGGGTTCGCGTGGATCCGAAAAATTGTAACTATTGATATTTAAGAATGGACTAGGCAATAGGAAATAGGTACTAGTGCCTGATTATTTAAGAGCTGTCAGTTATCAGATTTCAGTCGGCAGTAAGAAATTTTGAATCTGTTTCTTACTCTTGCTGATAGCTGATAACTGACAACTGAAAACTTTAAGAAATGACAAACTCAATCACAACCATTTTGGCGGCGGACATGACAGGCGGATTCTGGGACATCCTGATCTCGGTGTTGTTGTTTGCGATGGTGTTTATGGTGATAATTTCGGTGTTTTCCGCGCGGGGCAGCGTAACACTTTCACCGCAACGGGCCGCGGCGATTGCGACGGGACACACCGACCGCAAAACCATTTTCGAGAATCCGATTTTTCGCCCGGTCATGTGGATTTTCCTCTCGATAGCCTTTAGCTTGCGATTACCGGGCACGAAAAAGTTCATCAAGGATAAAATCATCGCCGCTGGGTCGCCAAACTACTACACATCCGAAGAGTACTTGGCGTTATCGATGCTGGCGGGGTTTGGGCTGGGAGTGGTATTGATGATCGGGCGATTCATCGTAGCGGGCGACTTTACGCTGCTGGGATTAGTCGCGGGATTTGTTGTCGGGGTCGCGCTTTCGATTTACCAGCTTACCGACAAGGCCTCAACGCGTTTGATGAAAATCACCAAGCAGCTCCCATACGCCATCGACCTAATCGCCCTTGCCATGGGCTCCGGTGCCACATTCACCGAGGCCGTCAAAACCATCACCCGCCCCACCAACGACGACGAAGACGATCCGCTGAAAGTCGAACTGCGTGCGTTGCTAGCCGAGATCGACCTCGGTACGCCCCGCCGCGAAGCACTGATAAGCATGACCAACCGCGCACCGCTGGAATCGATCCGCGGGTTAGTCGCCTCGGTCACCCAGGCCGAGGAACTTGGCACGCCGCTGGAAAAAGTTTTGCACGACCAAGCGACATTAATGCGAATGCATCGGTCGGTACGGGCAGAAAACAAAGCCGCCGTCGCCAGCGTGCGAATTCTCATCCCATGCCTGCTGCTTGTAGTGGCGGTGATGTTGGGAATTTTCGGCCCGGCGATTATCCGAACTATGCAGGAGGGGTTGTTCTAATGCCCAGCGTTCGGCCGATAGTGTATTTCGTTTCCGGCCCACAAAAGGCACGGCAGTTCCCACTGCTGGATAACGTGGTAATCGCGGGACGTCAAAAAAACGTTGCAATCCCGCTGACGGAGCAGTACGTTTCGCGACAGCAGCTGAAATTTGAACTTACCATAGACGGATGGATCGTCGAAAACCTGTCGGCCTCGGCGCAAATGCGGGTAAACGACAAAAATTTCAAACCCGGTAAGCAAATTCTGCTGACGACCGGAGACTGCATTTTTGTCGGAACCGAAACAAAAATGCTGTTCGCAGAATCGGGCGATGATCTCGACGAGGCGGTGAAGAATTTCTATCATAAAAATCCCAGCAGCACCGCAAAAAAGCCCGCCTCAAAAAAAACATCCGAAAAACCCAAGCCCACCGAGAAAAAACCCTCCCGCTTTAAGATTCTTCGCGGAAAGCTAAACAAGACAAACCACACGAAAGCAAAACCGCATCTGCAGGATGAAGCCGATCTTTCACCCGAGCAGCTTGAGCAACTCGAACGCAAAAAGAAGATCCGAAAATACACCATCGCCGGTGGAGTTTATCTTCTTGCGATGATCGTGCTGGTGATTGTGTTAGCGGTCTTCAAAAACGATGGCCCCGCAGAATCCGGCGGCAAACCGCCACAGCTGACTAAAAAGCAGATTGTAGATGCCATATCTTCGGAATTAAGCGCATCGCCCAACAAAATCGCCGCCCAAGGCGCCTGCAACGAAGCCCGGGTGCTCTATAACAATCGTAACGCCGACGAGCAAAACCTCTACCTGTGTGTCAGAAACTATCGGATGTTCCAGGCACTACGGCCGAAAACCAGACGAGCCTTCAAACCGACCGACGAAATCAATTTCTATCGGGCGAAAAAAGATCTCGTCGAAAAAATCAAAGAAGCCTACGAAAAAGCAATCATTCGTGAAAATCAACAAAATTGGGTAGAAGCGTTAAGAGCCTTCGACTACGTTCTGCGGATCGTTCCGCCAAACAACGACGACCCCGAAGTCGAGAAGGTAATCGTCGAAAATGTCCGCCAGCACACAAGGTACATCGGCCGCATGATGGAGAAGCAGAAAAAGCGGCGGTAGCTTTGCAGAAGTTCAGATTTTAGATTTTGGATTTTGGATTTCGGAATCGAAAGAAGAATTCATCGCAGTAAGAGCAAAAAAATTGCACCCCGGATTTTGACTCGGCACAAGGACGTAGGTCATGCAACTTGTTGCATGACACAGATTCATTGGAACATTTAAATTGCCATGCAACAAGTTGCATGACCTACCAGACTGATTTTGGCCATAACCCTGTTACTTCCCAAGCAAAAATGCGTCGTCGTCGGGGGTAAACACTACCGGGTCTTTGGGAAGTTTTTCGATATCGAATTTTTGCAGCAGCGTCGGCAGGTCGATTTCGTCGCGTTTTTCCAAGGCTCCCGACCAGAACCCCAGCAGCCCGAGCATTCGCTGCGGGGCGACCCCGGCCTCAATATACGTCGTAATTTTCGTATCACCATGCCGCTTGGCGAGCTTACGCCCGTCGGGGCCAATCACCAGCGGTAAATGCCAATACTCCATCTTGCCCACCAATCCCAACAGCCGTCGCAAATGAATCTGAATCGCCGCCGACAGCAACAAATCGTCGCCCCGCACAACCACATTCACGCCCGCGTCGTAATCGTCTACGGTAACGGCCAGCTGATACGCCGCCAGCCCCTGCGAGCGGAAAACCACAAAGTCCCCGCACGTCTCCAGCAGATTAAACGATTGTGGCCCGGCGAATCCATCCTCGAACTCGACGGGGTTGTCCCGCACTCGCACCCGCCACGCCACCGGCCGATCGGTACGATGCTCGGCATGTGAGGCGTTTTTGAATCGCCCGCGGCATGTACCTTGATAGACGACGTAATTTTCTCCGGAAAATTCATCCGCTGTCGGTGCCGACGCGGCGGCTTCGACTTCTTTCCGCGTGCACGTACATGGATACGCGGCATGTTCGGCAGCCAGCGACTTTAAGGCCGACTCGTAAATCTCGCTACGATCCGACTGCACAAGAATGTCGCCTTCCCAATCCAGGCCCAGCCATGCAAGCTCATCGATGGCCTGCTTGTCGGCACCGGGCTTAACTCGCGGCCCGTCGAGGTCCTCCATGCGAAACAGAATCTTCCACCCCCGCTGCTTAGCCAACAGCCAATTCAACAGAAACGTGCGGGCATTACCAAGGTGAAGCGAACCCGTCGGAGACGGTGCCAATCGTGTTGTAGGTTTTTTTAATAACATTTTTTCAATAACGTCCAGTAACTAATCTGGGAATAAAGAGAATAATTTACCACAAAAGAACTCATAGACCACAAAGATGTTTTAGGGCTTATCTTTTATGCCTTCGCGGAATTGGGCCTTAGGTATTGGACATTCCACTGGGGATTGCGGCAATAAAGCGTCGGTTTTTTTTAATCGCCACCGGTGCTACCGGACTCGTCGCTGTCGGGGGTTTTGTCCTGCTCCGCTCCGCCGAACTTAAAGCCCATTTTGCGGTCTTTGCGGAACGCTATGAGATAGATATTGCGGAAGTAGATTATCATGTTAAGGCTTTGCCCGGCGATGAAGACAGGATTGCGAATGTAAATTGAATACGCCAAAATGATCGCAGAACCGACAATCGAGAGATACCAGAACACGGCAGGAATATATGAGCGTTTGCGTCTTTCGGAAACTATCCATTGGACAACAAAACGCATTCCAAAAACTGCCTGACCCGAAAAACCAACGCAGAGCCAAATTTTTTCCGTCATGGAAAGTGCAAAAAATTTATCTATTAGATTTTGTAACATGGTGCTGTCCTCAAAAGTAATTTGTCGAATTATACCCACTTTGCCGCCTCCGGGCATGAAAAATACCTCCCATATCCGTCCGAATTGTGTAGAATATTGAGCTTGAATAGGAACAAAATATGACAAACGAAGCAACTGATACAAAAAATACGGAAATTTATCTTTCGATCGTAGCCCCGGCGTATAACGAAGCGGAGAATCTTCCGCAGCTGATAGACGAGTCGCGGGAAGCTGGGGAGGCGACGGGCAAGGCGTGGGAAATTATCATCGCCAACGACTGCAGCACGGACGATTCGTCGGCGGTGCTGGATCGATTGATGGGCGAAGTTCCGCAGCTGCGAGTTTTGGACATGCAGGCCAACAGCGGGCAGTCGGCGGCGTTGGACGCGACAATGCGCGCCGCCCGCGGTAAGTACATCGCCACCCTCGACTCCGACCTGCAAAATGATCCTCGCGATATTCCCAAACTTCTCGAACCGCTTGACAACGACGAGTGCGATTACGTCAATGGCTGGCGGGCCAGTAGAAAAGACAAGGGGTGGCGGTTAATCGTGAGCAAATACGGCAATAAGTTTCGCAATTTTATGACGCGCGAAACCATTCACGATTCGGGGTGCGGGTTGAAGGTGTTCCGACGCGAGTGCATCGAGCGGATGCGATTGTTTAACGGCGGACATCGATTTTTCGTCAGCTTGGTGCGCATGGACGGATGGCGGGTAATGGAGATGGTCGTGAATCATCGCCCGCGCACAGCTGGGGTCGCTAAATACGGATTCTTCGACCGCTTCTTCAAGGTCATCAAAGATGCGTTCGTCGTGCGATGGATGGAAAACAAAACCACCGTCTGGCGAGCCTCGGAAAGGTTGCAACGCGACAAGTAACAAACTTGGTGCGACAGCCAACTCCAAGCAGGGGTTGCACGCGGAGGTTGAAACATATCGCCAGAGATTTATTTGCCGGCAAGTTCGACACGAAACTTTTCAGCTTCCCAATTGTCGATAAAATCCCGTTGTCGCTTATTCAACCCGTTAATTCCACCCATGCCCTGAGCATTGCGTCTTATAAACAACGACCCAGCAACAATATCGCCAATCATCTGAGTCATCTTTTTATTGCCAACAACAAAAAGCCCCACTCCGCTAACCAGAAAAGTCGTCGGTTGTTTCTGATTTTTACGAATACTCAAAGATATTTGATTCTCCAAATTTTTAGACTCGGCGTTTTCAAGCCACATTATCGGGCTGGTAACAAAGCCCATTTCATCAGGAGTTAGCGGAGGAGCTTTTACAAGAAGTCTGGCGTTGGGCGTATCCGAAATTGCCGAAACGATTTTGCTGGCAAAGTAATTTACGCTTAGTTTTTTGCCACCGGCCACCAGAAGGGCTTTGGCAATTTTTTTCTCAATATTCTCAATACGGGCAATATCTTGTTTGTTAATTTTGGCACTCGCACCGGTTTTTAACTGCGTTAATCCGGATTTACAACGCCTTATCACCTTTCGCACTAACCGCAATGCCTTATCCGGCGAGTTCTCTGCCACGAGAAGACCGTGTTTTTCCAAAATCATTATCGAAGGCTTCCGCCCATATTGTTTTTGGTACTTACTGACGAGATTAAAAGCCTTTCGGCCGAGGGAAAAACCCGGGTCGGCATAGGGCACCCATAGGGGTGGGTATTTTTCATCGCTGAACAGCTCAAAAATTCGGGCTTTGCCATTTTTGGCACTGGCGTAAGAAAGCACCGCCAGGGCATGTAAGTGAATGACACACTTGTCGAGGATAACATGCAAAGGTGATTCAACCGACGGACGAGAATCGCTTTTCATATTGTCATCGCAGGTCATCTGCAGCCGTGCAGCCATTTCCAACTCGCGAGAATTAACGTCCATCCTCCCCAGAGACTTATCCCTGAATACCGACTGCACCGCTTCTACGCTAATTCGTCGCCAGCCGCGTCCCTTGTCCATCTCGGCAAGGGCCGTCCCGCTAGCCTTTATGTACATGTGTCGCCCATCATCAGTTTTTACAGACGTGTTGCCACCGACACCTTGAACAAGCGAATTATCCCGGCCGACCGTGTTCGATATCCTGATAAGCTGCGATAAAGCTTCATCCATATTTTCATCACCTTTTCATTAGTTATCTTGGTGTTGCGTCGGGCAGGCCGCCGTCGACGGGGATCGTCGCGCCTGTCGTCGGGCTTTGATGCGTTATAAAATACATCACCGCGTTGGCGACGTGTCGGCCGGTTACTGCGGCTTTGAGTAAATTACGATTGCGGTAGTATTCGTGCAATTCCTTTTCGCCGATGCCCCGGGCCTTCATTCTATCTTCGCCAACGAGGTTCCACAGGCCTGATTTGTATTTGCCCTCGGAAAATACTGCGTCGGGCGCAACCATATTAACACGAATATTGTGCGGAGCAAACTCAAGGCTGGCGATGCGTCCAAGCTGGTGACATGCCGCTTTCGTAGCACTATAAGCTCCGAAGCCCGCACTCGGAGAGGGCACGTTTTTGGTCGACATAATAACAACGTCCCCGCCGTTGTCCTGTTCGATTAATCTTCTGCCAGCTTCGGCAAGAACAATAAGTGTACCATCGACATTGACCTTCTCAAGTAGTTGGAACTTTTCAACATCCATATCAACAATCTTTGACACATGAGCAATACCCGCATTATGTATCACGATATCGAGTTTGCCATATTTGTCAAAAACAGCATCAAAGGCGGTTTTAGTTGATTCAGTATCAGTTACATCTAACGGGACACCGATGGATTGACCCGGGGCAATTGAATCCAGATCTTTGGCGAAGGCCTCGAGTCTTTCGCCGGGCAAATCCGTTGCAACCACGCTGCAGCCGTTTTCAAGCAGCACTTCACAAATTCCATAACCAATTGCGCCGGCGGCACCAGTTACTAATGCTACTTTGCCCTTTAATGATTTTTCACTCATTGGATAGTCTCCATCATAAATTTCGCGTTGCCCGCGGGGTCTTTACCGTCAAAGACAGCACTGCCTGTAATTATAACATTTGGTCCCATTGCAGCTACTTCAGCAATGTTGTCTTTATTGATGGCACCATCGACAAATATAAGGACATCTTCATTGATTTTTTTGATCTCAGCAATTCTGTCAGGCAGTTCCGAAATAAAAGTTTGTTTCCCGGTTTTGGGACCCACCGCCAAAAGCAGCACAATATCAACATCGTCAATTACCGGTGCGATAATATCAATCGGCGTATTCGGATTAAGTGAAATGCCCTTTAATATGCCCCTATCCGGGTCATTCG
The DNA here is from genome assembly GCA_030635145.1 of Planctomycetota bacterium. Taxonomy (GTDB): domain Bacteria; phylum Planctomycetota; class Phycisphaerae; order SM23-33; family SM23-33; genus DAOVZK01. The sequence continues at coordinate 20,645 of DAOVZK010000017.1, forward strand.
CGTTTTTCATCTGACTTATCAGGCTCAACGCATTGGGGACATCATTACAATACTCAACAGAAAATATAATGATATCAGCACCGGCTTTGACGAAATTCTCGATATGCTTCTCGGGCTTGTCGATAAGCAGATGTACATCTTTTAGCATCTTTGTTTTAAGCCCGCCAAGAAAACCGGCTCCAACAGTAATCTTCGGCCAGATGCCACCGTCCATCACATCGATATGCAGCAACTCTGCGCCCGTTGTTTCAAGCAGCTCGATCTCCGAACCGAGATTCATCATATCAGCAGTAAGAATCCCCACGCTGATTAGTGGGGATTCCGCTTTGATTTTTGCAAACATGTCGCCCGCCATTATTTTTTCTCGCACTTGAGAGTTTTATACAACTCAAGGGCATCTTTGGGTTTCATGTTCTCGTGGATGACCTTGTTTACCGCCTCCATCATTGCCTCAGGTGCATCCGACTGGAAAATATTACGACCCATATCTACGCCAGAAGCGCCCTGCTGAACCGCGTTATACGCCATCGTCAAGGCATCGAGTTCGGGAAGTTTTTTACCACCAGCCATTACGATCGGCACGGGACATGAAGAGGTGATAGTTTCAAAGTCTTCCGGCACAAAGTATGTCTTAACGACATTGGCACCAAGCTCGGCACACATTCGGCAAGCAAGGCGGAAGTATTGCGCATCGCGAACCATATCCTTGCCGACAGCCGTCACCGCCATCACGGGAATTCCGTAACGCATACCCATATTAACCAGCTTTGTCATGTTGTGTACCGACCGTGTCTCGTACTCTCCGCCGATGAAAACCTGAATGCCAATACCGGCCGCGTTTAACCGAATGGCATCTTCGATGTCCATGGCGATTTCTTCATTCGAAAGCTCTTTCAGAATGCTAGGCCCACCGCTGGCTCTGAGAAATACGGGCTTTGTCATATCGGCGGGGATAACCGACCGGAGAATTCCTCTGGTGCAAAAAAGTGCATCGCAATTTGGAATCAAAGGCACGATGTTTTGGTCGATTCGTTCCAGCCCAGTCGTCGGGCCCTGAAAATATCCGTGGTCGACGGCAAGCATAACGGTTCGCCCGGACACAGGATTAAACACCTGCGCAAGGCGATGCTTCATGCCCCAATCAAGATTACCGCAACCCTTGAGAAAATAACCGGGCGTCTTTTGCGGGGTATCGATGAAATAGTTCTTTTCTTTTTTGCTTACGTCTGCTTCTGGCATTTTCTGTTCCTTTATTGAGTTTAGTTTTCTCCACAGTTATCTGCGGGAAGAAGTTATTGTTATCTCTGTATTCTTGTTTTTTTCTGACGGTTAACCAACTTTTGTGACGCGTTGGATTTTTTCATCTGTAAAAACATCTTTTTCGTCGGTGCTCTTGGTTGAGAACTCGCTTAAAACCGCCCCTTCCCGACCCGCCTGGAACCAATGCAGCGTATCAGGAGCGAGTGTGTATTGCTCGCCCGGATTTAGTTCAATTTCTCGCCACACAGTATAAGCATTTTCGCTTCCGGCTGGAAGCTTCGATTGGAGCGGGTGCGATTTTTCACCCGGAACGTAAAGATATGCCTTGCCCCAACGGCAGCGAAATGTCTCTTCCTTGCCTGGATTTGTATCGTCAATCGGCGGATGACGATGTTCGGGGCAGGTCTGATTCGGCAACATTGCCAATTCTTTGGCACAGCACCGGTCGGTATTTACGTAAACCAGCACCCCTAGACCGGTCTGTTCAAATTGCCCCAAACCGAAGTCGGCAATTTCAATTTGCGATTTTTCAGCTTCAGTCAAAACGATTCCGGCATTTGAGAATAACTCCAAGGCCTGTTTTTGTCGCTCTTGCATCTCTTTCATAGTCAGCATAGTCATATCTCCGAAGCGGGTTGGGATTTCAACACAAAAAGTTTAGCTTCACATGATACCCCGAACGGCCTCGAAAATTCTAGAGCGATTCTCAAAAGTCTTTTCCGTTTTTTTCAGTATAAGACTTGCTGCGAGCGACCCCGACTGCTTCCGGCTGCATCGGCATAACTACCATGCTGATACAAGCAGCAGCCAGCAGCCGAGCGGCAGCTGGAGCAGTTTAAGATTGCAATTTCACAATTTCTGCGCCAGCGAGCGTCCAAGCGGGGGAAACAAAATGTGAGGCTGGTAACGCTGAAGCAGACTGTAGGCCGCCTGTACGGGCGGCAAATTGACACTGATGGGGATATTTCCGCCGGGTCGAGACCCGGCCTACAACTTGCCGATCCGTTAACCCCGCCCTTGCGGACGGGGTTCAGAAAAGCGCCCCGATCGGGGCTTTATTGAGAACGCTACCTACTATCTAGCGTCTTTTTCTTTTGATGGCGATGACAGCACCGCCAATACCCAGAAGCGAAAGAGTCAGCGGTTCGGGAATCGGGGTCGCTGCATAAGTAATATTAACATTCGTGTCGCTAAGAAAACCGTCACCACTTGCATTCAGCAAAGCGGTAAAATTAACCTCAAAATCATCCTCATCAAGCCCTGCAGGAGTACTCAGCGTACCGAGAAGAGCAGGAACATCCAAATCCACCGGCCCTTGGATCACGTCATCTTTTCCGATGCCCGTGATGAGATAATCTATGTCCTGGGCGTTATCAACCCAGAAATCCACACCGTCATACTCGGCTAATAAAAACGACGGATCGAAACCCTTGTCGTCTTCGTCGTCTCCCTCGTCGAATAGGGTATTTTCAACATATTCGACACCAGTAGTGTCACGCACCCAGAAATCGTAGGTCGCCAGCCCTGCCGTATCGCTCCCGGTAACTTCGACGCTTACTTCCCACGTACCGGACGATGTCTCAACAAATTTGTAATGCACGTCCCCGGCCTGAACCAGCGTAGCTACACAACTAACCACAAAAACAATTGCTAGAATCCTTTTCATTTCCGACCTCCATAACTTGTTAGGCTCAAAATCCTCCGGGGCTGATAGGCTCGGCCCCGACCATCCAATACGCGTCAGTCTACATAATTACCATGACTAATGCCCGCGAATTTCCTGACTGTTTCAAACTTTTTTAATCCCCCACCCAGCTATCGGCCCACATCAAAGCACGTAAAGCAACTAAACCAAGAAGGTTATCATATTTTAGACACAGGAATTATTTTCGCTTTGGCTTGCGAGAATTTCCCAACGAACCGCCATCAGCGGCGATGATACCGTGTACCTGCCATGGGTTATTTCCTGCCGCCGATGCCCCTGGTGTTATACTGCCCAGCGATCTGCTGTTTCATGTCGTCGATCTGCTTTCGCATATTTTCGATCTGATCGGGATCGGTAAGCAATCCGGGAAATGTTTTGGCGAGCTGTTCTGCCTTTTTCAGCTGCTTGCCGGCAACATGCAGATTGGCATTACACTGACGGCACCGTTTTTTCCATTTCGTCTGCGAACTCGGGGTAAGGTGCCCGTTGCTGTTTCTGTAAACCGTGTAGCTACCCTTGCGGGGATCCATCGCCATCGCACGCGACATAGCCTTTTCAAACTTACCCATATGCTTTTTGAATTTCGCCTCAGCCACCTTCAGCGACTCTTTCTGCCACTTACCCAGCGGAACCCCAAGCCCCTTGCACTCCTGCCATTTTTCGTACCCAAGCTGTTTGCCAAGCTCGTTGTAGTTTTTCACCACCGCAACCGCCAGGCCGCACTTGACGGCCTCGTTGGACGTAAGCGTCAGTAGCTTGCCCTTTTTGATTATCCAGGTTTTGCCTTCGCCCTTCGCGGGGCCTTCTTTGACGACCTTCTTCCCATCCTCATCCAAAATCCAGTGCAGCTGAATATTGGCGTCGATCATGGCGCTACCAAAAAGCGGACTGTGATCGCCGATTTCGGCGAGGCTTCTGGCTCTGGCACGCCAGCAGGACTGAAACTTCTCGCCGATGGCTGTCGGCATACCGTTTGCCCCCGCCCGCCATGCAGTCGCAGCCCCGAAACGCCCGCCCGGGCGCATGTAAATTTCCTTCGCAGCCAAAGACGTAATCGCAGCCGCCGAAATCGCATCTTTCGCCAAAACCACAATTCGCAACGAGTCGTTATAGCGAGTAAGCACATCACCGAGCTTGTCTACCTCGCTGACAAGCCCGCCCGGTGAATCCATGTCCAGAATCACCACGGTCGGTTCTCGTTGGACGGCGTCTTCGAGCGATTCTTCCAATACAGACGCAACGAAAGTTTTACCCACCATGCCCTTAAGCGGAATCACGTAATAAGTCGGGGTGTCGTATTTTTTTATCTCCGGTGCCTTGGGCTTGGGGATATCCGCCATATTCTTTTTGCCCTTTTTGCTCGCCGCTTTTTTCTTCTTGGGCTTTTTGACGATCTTCCCGGCCGTCAGCGACTCGACATCCTTTTGCTTGAAGGTCTTCTCAAATGTCATATTGTATTTGTGAACCAAGAAAACAATGGTCTTGCTGTCCTGACTGACGATTTTGCCTTCGTAGACTTTCCCACTTTTCAAAACGAGGGTGTCGCCCGACACTGTCGCGGTTGTCCCCACCAGCAAAACAAAAACACTCAACAGCAAGAAAATGCAAGTCGTCTTTTTCATCGTACTATCCCTTCTTCTTCACAAACCCGTTACAGATCGCACAAACCCAACTACCCGACTGATGAAATATATTCTAGCAGAGGGTTCGAGATCGACAAAACCATATTTCCATAAATTTTGCCGATAAAACCGATGCGACAAACTCCCCGCAATTCACAAAGCACTTGCATTAAACCCGCCGGTGAGTATGATGTTGGCTCGATTATCGTGAAATTAACGGTAAATGGTTCATCAACCCGATACTCAATATTAAGGAAGAAAAATGTCTACGAAGATTAAACAAATCAAAGGTCGCCAAATTCTTGACTCCCGCGGAAATCCCACGGTCGAGGTTGACGTATATCTCGAAAGCGGAATCATGGGACGCGCAGCTGTGCCGTCTGGCGCAAGCACCGGCGAGCACGAAGCTTGCGAACTTCGCGACGGTGACAAAAGCGTATATTGCGGTAAAGGCGTGCTAAAGGCCGTCGCCGCTGTCAATGGCGAACTCGCCGCAGCTGTCACCGGCATGGACGCTACCGACCAGCGAGCACTCGACGACAAAATGATCGCCGCCGACGGTACACCAAACAAATCTCGCTTCGGTGCGAATGCTCTTCTGGGCGTTTCGATGGCTGCTGCCCACGCAGCTGCCACAGCCGTCGGTAAACCGCTGTTTCAATACATCGGTGGCGACGACGCCGTCACGCTTCCAGTCCCGATGATGAATATTCTCAACGGCGGAAAGCACGCTGACGGTACTGTCGACTTCCAGGAATTCATGGTTCAACCGTGGGGCGCAGAAACGTTCTCTCAGGGTTTGCAGATGGGCACCGAAGTTTTCCACGCACTCAAGACCGTGCTGAAAGACAAAGGTTACAACACCGCTGTCGGTGACGAAGGCGGATACGCACCAAGCCTCAAAAGCAACGACGAAGCACCCGAGCTGATTTGCAAAGCTATCGAGCTTGCCGGCTACAAACCGGGCGAAGATCTTTGGATCGCACTCGACCCCGCCGCCAGCGAAATGGTCAACGAAGCTCGCGCCGTCGGTAAAGAAGGATATCGCTTCTTCAAGTCCGACCCGGAACGTATCGCCACCAGCGACGAGATGATCGACATCTGGTCAGCATGGTGCGACAAGTACCCAATCCGCAGCCTCGAGGATGCACTTGGCGAAGATGACTGGGCCGGCTGGGCCAAGCTCACCGCAAAACTCGGTGATAAAATTCAGATCGTCGGGGATGACCTGTTTGTCACTAACGTAGAGTTCCTGAAAAAGGGCATCGACGAAAAGTGCGGTAACAGCATTCTCATCAAGGTGAATCAGATCGGCACACTGAGCGAAACATACGACGCTATCAACATGGCACACGCCAACGGTTATTCATCCGTCGTGTCGCACCGCTCGGGTGAAACCGAAGACACCACCATCGCAGACCTCGTGGTAGCGCTTAACACCGGACAGATCAAAACCGGTTCTGCCTCGCGCAGCGACCGAGTCTGCAAGTACAACCAACTTCTGAGAATCGAAGAAATTCTCGGAGCCAAAGGCGTTTATGGCGCAGCAATGTGGAAAAAAGGCTGATTCAAGTCCTGAAGAAAATAACGGCGACGCCCCGGTGACAGCGCCCGCAGACAGCGACCCTGTCCGTGAGCCTATCACCGGGCGATTCGTCCGCTATGCCGGGCTTGTGCTGTTATGCGGGGTTGGGATGGGGATTCTCGCAGCTGTCGTGCTGCTGCCACCGTATGCCGAACTTCTCAGAACCAGACACAACAAAGAGTGCGAAGCCCTGCGTTTGAAAGAGGCCGAACGAACTATCGCAGCGATGGATCGATACGGTGAAGATGTGGTTTCGGATCCACTGCTGACGCGGCGGCAGGCGTGGAATACGATGGGACTCAAAAGCGAAAACGACGTTATTGTAAAGTCGCAGAACCCAGACGAAAAGAAAACCGCGCCGCTGACGCTTTCGCCCATCAAATACCAAGACCCCCCACTTCCGAATCCCCGAATCATGCATCTGGCGGGGAAAGTCCAGCAACCCAAAACTCAACGCGGAATGATAATGCTCGGCGTGCTGATGGTAATCACCTCGCTACTGCTGTTCGCCCCACTCAGGCAACACCGGAGGCGATAAAATGACCAATACCCAAGCTCATATGTTCCACTTGGTGGGAATATCCTCAACGACAAGCAATGACGCATCTATCGGCAGCTTTTGCTGCTGCAGTTTTTGCAGCTAAGCGGTGACGTCGGTGCATCCTCGCCGCTGAACGGTGAAATTTCCCGCAGCCGCTCGATCACACCCGGAATTTTCTCCAGCGCGTAGTCGATATCAGCGTCGGTTGTGTAACGCGAAAGGCTGAACCGCGTCGATCCGTGGATATACGTAAACGGCACACCGAGCGCCCGCAGCACATGCGACGGTTCGAGCGATCCCGACGTACACGCCGACCCCGAAGAGGCCGCGATTCCAAGATCGTCGAGCATCAGCAAAATCGCCTCGCCCTCGACATGCTTAAACCCGACACTAAACGTGTTGGACAAACGGTTTTCGCAGTCGCCGTTGATGACGGCATCGGGGCAGGTTTCCAGAATCCCCGCCTCGAGGCGGTCGCGCATCGCACGCACTTTTGTGTCGTATTCGTCTATATGTGCAGCGGCGAGTTCGCAAGCCTTACCAATGCCGACAATGTACGGAACGTTTTCAGTCCCAGCTCGCTTACCACGCTCCTGATGCCCGCCCCACAACAGCGGATTGAGCTTCGTGCCCTTGCGAACATACAACGCCCCGACACCCTTGGGTGCATGAATCTTGTGGCCCGACAACGAAAGCATGTCGACGGGCGTTTTTGAAACGTCAATCGGAATTTTGCCGACAGCCTGCACGGCGTCGGTGTGAAAAATGCAGCCGGCAGCCTTGACGATCTCAGCGATTTCGTCGATCGGGAAAATCACGCCCGTTTCGTTGTTAGCCCACATCAGCGAGACGATTGTCGTGTCGTCGGTGATAGAATCGCGAAGTTCGTCGAGGTTGAGATGCCCCTGCGAATCAACCTTCAGCTCGACGAGCGTGCCTTTCTTGCGAGTCAGATGCTGCGCCATCGCCAGCACCGCGGGATGCTCGACCTTGCTGGTAACGATATGCGGAGGGGTGTCAACGGTTTCGGCCAACCCGCGAATGGCCATGTTGTCGCTCTCGGTTCCGCAGCTGGTGAAAATAATCTCGCTGGGATCGGCACCGATCAGCGAAGCCACCTGCCCGCGTGCCGTGTCGACATGCTCCTTGACCTGTCCGCCGAAAGTATGCATGCTCGATGGATTACCCCAATAGTCCTTGAAAAACGGCGTCATCGCGTCGACCACTTCCGGAGCGACCTTGGTTGTTGCGTTGTTATCGAAATATATATTTTTCATGGGATATTCCCTATGTAAATTCAATTTGAAAACTTTTAAATCATTCGGCGTAAACAGAAACGGTAATGTCTTCGGATACGAATTCTTTGAGTTTTGGTTCGACGACATTCTGTAGCGTAAAGTTCGAGGCGTGGCATTTTGAGCATGCACCGCGGAACGCAACCGTAACATTTGTTCCGTCGACGTCCACCAATTCGATATCTCCGCCGTCTTGTCGCAAAGCTGGGCGAATTTCGCGTTCGATGGTTTCCTCGATCAGCTTGATTCTCTGGAGATTCGTAAGTTTCTGCTTCGGTTTTTCGGCGACCGCCGGTGCATCGGAGGCAGCTTCACCGCGAACCGACTCGATAATTCGTGCGATGTCTGGTTTGCAGTTACCGCATTCACCACCAGCCTTGCAGTAGTTAGTCACTTCCTCCACAGTGGAGAGGTTGTTTTCCTTTATGACCTCGATTATTTCCGGTTCCGTCACGCCGAAACATTTGCAGACCACGCGGCCGGAAAGTTTTTTCGGCGTCGACTCGCCGGTACGATAATTATCGATGGCAGCCTGCAACGCCTCCCTGCCCATCACCGAACAGTGCATTTTCTGCTCGGGGAGTCCGCCGAGAAATTCGGCGATATCCTTGTTGCTGACATTTTCAGCTTCCTCGAGCGTCATGTCCTGAATGATGTCCGTCAGCGCCGACGACGAAGCGATGGCACTGGCGCAGCCGAAGGTTTTGAACTTGGCTTCGGCGATTTTACCGTCGGCCCCAAGCTTAAACGTGAGCTTCAGCACATCCCCACACGCCAGCGACCCGACCTCGCCCGTACCGTCGGGGTTTTCAACCGCACCAACGTTGTGAGGATTCCGAAAATGCTCTTTAACTTTATCTGTATAGTCCCACATATCTTAAAATCCTTTCATAGGAATTTTTTTAACTTGTAGGCCGGGTCTTGACCCGGCGCGATGACGAAAAAACATGAAATACTAAACTCTAAATCCTAAACAATATCGAATATTCAAAATTATAATTTCCAAAACAAAAACGTTGAGTTGCCATCTGATAGTCGTTTCAAATTTTGGAATTTTGAATTTTGTATTTGTTTAGTATTTCGATATTCTTATTTCGAGTTTACTTTGCTCCGGGTCAAGACCCGGCCTACGAACTCGTTACGCTCTCATCGCCTCAAGAGCCTTCATCGCAAGAACCCGAACATCGTTCGGCACGGTAATTTTATGCTCCATACCCTCAAGTGCCCACAGCACGTTCTCGACGGTCGTAAGTTTCATGTTCGGGCAGACGGCAGCTTCTGTGGCGGGGTAAAATTTCTTATCCGGGTTCTCTTTTCGCAGCCGGTGCAGCATTCCAACCTCAGTGCCGACAATAAACTCGTCGGCGTCAAATTCCTTCGCAAGTTTTAGCATTCCGCTGGTCGAAAGCACGGCGTCGGCAATTTCCCGAACGAGGCTGCTGCACTCGCAATGAACCATAACCGTTGCGTTGGGGTGCTGCTGCTTGGCCTTGACGATGTCGCCGTCTCTAATGCAGGTATGCACGTGGCAGTACCCTTCCCAGAGTATCATTTTGCGATTGGTCTGCTGGGCGGTGTATCCACCGAGATTTTTGTCGGGGACGAAGATAATCTCTTTTTTCTTATCGATCCCAGCTACGACTTCGGTGGCATTCGAGGACGTGCAGCAGTAGTCGCTCTCGGCTTTAACTTCGGCGGAGCTGTTGACGTAGCACACGACGTCGGCGTTGGGGTGTTCTTGTTTCATTTCGCGAAGTTGGTCGGCGGTAATCATGTCGGCCATCGGGCAACCTGCGTTGGCAGCCGGTAGCAAAACGGTTTTTTCGGGACTCAACATCGCCGCCGTCTCAGCCATGAACAGCACACCGCAAAATACGATGACATCCGCATCGGTACTCGCCGCCGCACGAGCCAGCTCCAACGAATCACCGACAATATCCGCAATATCCTGAACTTCGCCCAGCTGATAATTATGGGCGAGAATCACAGCGTTGCGATCTTTCTTCAACGCCTCAATTTTACTTTCAATCGTTTCAACCATTTTTTATCTCATATTCTAAGCAAGAAAAATTCGCTAATTATGCATTTTCAACTGCGTCTCCGACGCGCCACTAAATGCAAAAGTCCGATGTTATCTGATTTTGGTACTTGTCCACCAGATACTGAAATGTCGTTCCGTTATAAATATCCGCCACCGCGTCGCGGGCGTCCGTCCACATATCCAGAAATACGCATTTGTCTTTTTGCGGGCATTCCAAAGATGCCCCGCTGCCGGTACAGTCAACGGGCATTATCGGCCCGTCGATAAACGTGATAATCGCCCCGGCCGTCAGCTCCGACGGTTTGCCAACGAGCAAATAACCACCGTTAACTCCACGCCGCGACTCCACAAACCCGCCCCGCTTAAGCTCTACGAGGATTACCTCAAGAAACTTCAGCGGAATCGACTGGGCAGCTGCGATATCGCCGGTTTTAACCGCGCCCTGACCGACGCGCAGCGACAGCTCCAGCACCGCCCGCAGCCCGTATTGACACTTTTGAGAAATATTCATTTCAAACCTTTATTCTCTATTGACTCTATAGGAATTATATAGTATAAATCAGGGCAGTCAAGTTTTATCCCTGGTTTTTCTCTTGAATAAAAGTTACTTTTAGTGAATAACGCAACATGGCAACTCCGAGCAACTGGTGGATTGTAGCAGGAGACATCAACAATGACAAGAATCTACGGCGACATTTCTGAGACTATCGGGCACACTCCGCTGGTGCGAATCAACAGGCTCATCAGCGGGGCGGCGACGGTGTTGGGCAAGGTGGAAAGTTTTAATCCGATGTCATCGATTAAGGATCGCATCGGCTTGGCGATGATTGAAACTGCAGAGCGCAGCGGCGAACTCGTCCCTGGGGCGAAGGTCATTGAACCCACGAGCGGCAATACGGGTATCGGATTGGCGTTTGTTTGTGCCGCCCGCGGTTATGAGTGCATCCTCACAATGCCGGAATCCATGAGCATCGAGCGCCGCCGCGTGCTTACCGCCCTCGGTGCAAAAGTCGTACTGACCCCCGCCGCCGACGGTATGTGCGGTGCCATCACAAAGGCAGAAGAGCTTCACGCGGAAAATCCCAGTAGCTTTTTACCGCAGCAGTTTAAAAATCCGGCGAATCCGGAAATTCATCGCAGGACGACAGCTGAGGAAATCTGGAACGATACTGGCGGTAAGGTCGACATTCTCATTTCCGGTGTTGGTACCGGCGGAACGATTACGGGTATAGCGGAGGTTTTGAAAAAACGTAAGCCCGAATTCCAGGCCATCGCCGTCGAACCGAAGCAAAGCCCCGTGCTGTCGCAAACCAAAGACGGTAAAAAACTCGAACCGCATCCGCATGAGATTCAGGGAATCGGGGCAGGTTTTGTGCCGGACGTGCTGAATATGGATATCGTGGACGAAGTTCTCACCATTGACCAGGCCGACGCGTACAAATACGCCAGACGCGCCGCCGCCGAAGAAGGACTCTTCATTGGCATATCATCCGGTGCCGCGCTCAAGGCTGCCAGCATCGTAGCCAAACGCCCCGAAAATCGAGACAAGATGATCGTAGCAATACTTCCCGATACCGGCGAGCGGTATCTTACGTCAAAACTTTTTGTATAATCGTTCACGGAATTTTAGACAGGATAACAGGATTAAAAATAAATCATGTTGATCCAAAACAAATCCCATATGTCGTATAAGGTATAAAATGCCGCATGGCAAATTTGCATAAAAGATTATTACCAGCGGGTTTTATTTTGAATTTTGCCTCAGATAAAGCTTTCAATAATTAGACTCCATTGAAGTAAAACAAAAAACTAAAATTTATAACTATCCTGTAATCCTGTCAAAAAAAAGATTAGTTTGATTGACAGGAAAAAACAGTAAATACTTACAACTTCGAGCAGAATTAAGGACACAACATGACCAATGACAAATACGGCCTAGGAACGTTAGGCCTCCACGCAGGACACACCCCCGACTCCGACACACTTTCACGTGCCGTTCCGATCTACGCCACCAGCAGCTATATGTTCAAAGACACCGAACATGCCGCGAATCTTTTCGCGCTGAAGGAGTTCGGCAACATCTACTCGCGGTTGATGAACCCCACTTGCGACGTGCTGGAGAAGCGCATAGCTGCGATGGACGGCGGGGCTGCGGGGCTTGCCTTTGCCAGCGGGATGGCTGCGATTTCAGGTGCGATCCTCACGATCACGAAGGCTGGGCAGAACATTATTTCTTCAAAGAGCCTCTACGGTGGCACATGGACGCTGTTTACTCAGACATTCAAACGCCTCGGGGTAGAGGTACGGTTTTTCGATGCCGACGAACCGCAGCAGATCAAGGAACTTACCGACGATAACACGCGATGCGTCTACCTCGAAACAATCGGCAACCCGAAAAACGACATCGCCGACTTCGACGCGATAACCAAAGCGGCACATTCGCTGAACCTGCCGGTGATTTGCGATAACACCGTCGCCACCCCCGCCCTGTTTAAACCAATCGATCACGGCGTTGACATTGTGGTTTACTCCACGACGAAATTCATCGGCGGACATGGCGTGCATGTCGGTGGAGTTATCGTAGACAGTGGAAAATTCCCCTGGGCCGACAATCCCGAAAAATGGCCCGAGTTCTGCGCACCCGACGATGCGTATCACGGTGTGGTTTTCACCGAGGCGCTAAAACCGATCGGCAACATTGCATACATCGTCTACGCCCGCACGCATTGGCTGCGCGATATGGGGGCCTGCATGAGCCCATTCGCGGCGTTTCAGTTTATTCAAGGCCTCGAGACTTTGCACGTACGTATGCCGCGTCACTGCAGCAACGCGCAGGATGTCGCAGAATTTCTCGAGTCGCACCCAGCTGTCGAATGGGTAAACTATCCCGGCCTGGCGAGCAGTCCGTATAACGCCAACGCCAAAAAGTATATCCCCAACGGTGCAGGTGCGATTATGGGATTCGGCATCAAGGGCGGGCGCGATGCCGGGGTCAAGTTTATCAACAACGTTAAGCTCGCCTCGCATCTTGCGAATATCGGCGACGCCAAAACGCTGGTGATTCACCCCGCCTCGACAACGCACCAACAACTGACCGACGAAGAACAAGCCGCCGCCGGCGTATCACCGGAATACATCCGCCTGAGCGTGGGAATCGAAAACGTAGAAGACATCAAGGCTGATCTTGATCAGGCGTTAAAGATGGCTACCAAGTAACGAGTAAGTTTCCAAGGGCTGCGGGAGGTCCGCGGTCACGTCTTATCTTGCAGTTTAGAGAAAGGTGACGAAAATGAAAAAGTCAGCAATCATTATTGTGATGCTTCTGTTCGTGGGGACGTTTGTTGTCGGATGCGACAACGGGACGGGCAGCAGCATAAAGCCCTCCTGCAGATCGGGAAAGTGTACCAAGCAACTTTGTCAAAAATGCGGGCAAGTTAAAGGTTCCGAAAACTGCTGTAAGCCCAATCAGACAAAATGTCAAAAATGCCAAAAGGTTAAAGGCTCACCGGGATGCTGCAATACCAACAAGACGACCAGTATAAAATGCCGCAAAGCCAAAACCCCATGCGCCGGTGCAAAATGCTCGCAGTGCGGTGGTGTTAAGGGTTCTGCCGGTTGCTGCAACTCGGCTAAGGCGAAATGCGGCAAGTGTGGCAAGGTCAAAGGCTCGGCGGCATGCTGCAAGCCGGCGGCAGCTACGAAATGCACCAAGTGCAATCAGCCGAAAGCTTCATGCAAATGCCCAAAGCCAGCAGCGGCGAAAAGCTCGTGTACTCCCTGCACAGCCACAAAATAACCGGGTATTTCTATTGGCATAAAGTTGGAAAACACCCCGCTATCGGGATTAAAATAGGATGGTGTATCTTAGATATACCATCCTATTTTTTGCTCGCAGCGTGCGATTGGGGGGGCGTCAATCTCGTTTACGTTGGGACAGCAGAACGATATCGCGGAGACTCTCGGTAGTTGGTGCGTCCGTCCACCGTTCGGTGAAATTGTCTTCCTGCACGATGTTCGCAATCGCCATCAGCGCCCGGAGATGATAGTTCCGCTCGTCGCTGGACCCAACGAGAATAAACACGGTTTTGACGTATGGCTGGTCGACGTCGAACACGATGCCGTCCTTGCATCGAATCAGCATCAGGTCGAACAGATGCTTCCCTTGCAGCACGATATGTGGAATCGCCATGCCCGGCTGAATGACGGTGCTGGAACGCCCTTCGCTTTCGAGGAATTTTTGCAGCAGAACGTCCGATGGGATGTTGAGTCGGCCCGAAAAAACATCCGCCGCCCGCTCAAACATCTGGTTCGCCGATACAGGCCCGGTCATGTCCATGATCTCGCAATCTCTCACGATGAAGTCGAATCGGTCGTGAACAATTTCGTCTCGCTCGGTGGCAATGAGGCGCAATTCGTCTTCCAGCCCCGCCCGGGAAATGTCATCCGAGACGATATTTTTGACGAGATACAGCAGCGCACTTTGACGCGAAGATCTCGGGCGAGAATAAAACACGTACCACAACAAACATGCCGCCAAAAATCCCAACGCCGTCAGCAACGGAACTTTTCCCAGCATGTTAATCAGCTGAAAAATCAGCATCATATACACGGTGATCCCTACAATCTGCAGCCACGGAAACAGCGGGCATCGGAATTGCGGGCGATAGTTCTGGATATTGCTTCCGCGCATAATAAGCAGCGACACGTTCACGAGCAGAAACAGAATCAGCATCATGGTACTGGCGACTTTCACCAGGTCGGAAATGCTCAGCACGACGATCATGAAAATGATAAACGACGTCGTCATTATCACGCTGCGCACCGGCGTACCGAAACGCTTGGAAACGCGATGGAAACTTTTGGGAAACATTCCGTCAGTGCTCATCGCCATCGGGCTGCGCGAGGCTGCCAGAATTCCGCCGTTACCCGTCGTAATAAACGCCAGCATCGCCGCCACCGACAGCACGACCAATCCGACCGGGCCCATGAACAACTTCGCCGCATTGCTCAGCGGCGTCAGATCGCCCGTACCCTTGCCGATGAGATTTTCGCCCAATGTTCCCACGAGCACAAACACGACAGCAACGTAAAGTAGCGAGACCACGAAAAACGCCATGATCATCGCGGCCGGTATGTTTCGCCCGGGCTGCCGAACCTCTCCTGCAACACTCGCAATCTTGGTAAGCCCGCCAAAAGACACAAACACCAAACCCGCCGTCGCGAAAATCGCCGGAAATCCGTTCTGAAAAATGTTGTCAAAGTTCGGATGCTGTTTAACGTTCGGGGCCCCTACCACAACAAATGCAACAAGCACGGTCAGCAAACCCGCGACCATAATTATCTGTGTTCGCCCGACCATTTTTACGCTGAGGCAGTTCAGGATTCCGAAAATCACGCAGCAGACGACGGCTATGCCTTTGATTACCCATTCCCACTGGCCCTGAGACATGTCCGTCGACGGGAACACCAGCTGGGCGAAGGCTCCGATACCGACCATGGCGAAGGCGCTTTTGAGGCTGAGCGATAACCAGTCGGAAAACCCGGCGAATGTTCCGAAAAATGTTCCGAGGCTCCGCTCAATGAACAAATAGTTACCACCGCTTTTGGGCATTGCGGTGGCCAGCTCGCATTTACTCAGCAGCGCGGGAATCATCATCACCGCTGCCAAGGCATATGCCAATAGCACACCCGGGCCTGCAACGGCAAACGCCTGGCCCGGTAAAATGAACAGACCACTACTGATCATCGCCCCGGCGGCGATGCAAAAAATATCCCAAAATCCCAACTTCCGCTTCAAGCTCATGGCAGCCCCTTACAAATGGGTCAAAGATATTCCAGTTGTAAAAATTATAGCAGCCTCTATACATCGCCACCAGCACCGAAAATACTTCGAGAGAATTTCCTGGTGAGTGACCTTTTTTTCTGGCAGGTATTTTGATCTGCTATTATACATGTTTTTTTGTTTTCAGAAGTTTTTTTAAGCCCGAAAGGGCTGACCAGAATTTAGCCGTGGGCGTCAGCCCACGGTGTAGGGCCAATAGATACATCAGCCCTGAAAGGGCGACAGAAATCTTGGGATTATCGCGGCAGAAACAAACGGCCCAGTGCTTCTGTCGCCCTTTCAGGGCTAATTTTTA
>DAOVZK010000089.1 GCA_030635145.1 Planctomycetota bacterium
GTCGGGTTTTTGCCCCAGGTCATGACGATCTCGCCGCAGCTGGCATTGCTTCGGCTAGCCGAAGCAATGTCGCACATGTATACTCTACCGTCAATCATTGGCGGTAGATATAAGATACAAGGTCATGCAACTTGTTGCATGGCAATAAAAATGCTACGATAAAATAATGTCTAATTATTGTCGCAATTATGAAGGGGAGTATTTTTTCTTTACACTGGTAACCTCCCAACGGATGCATGTTTTTGAACAAGAATCCAATCGCGAAAAACTCTCTTCCGCCATCAAAACCACCCAATCACGATATCCCTGGGAAATGACAGCTATTGTTTTATTACCAGATCATTTGCATATGATTTGGAAGTTGCCGGGTTTGGATAAAAATTACTCGCACCGTATTTCAGTTTTGAAAAAATATTTCACACGAGCCTATCTTCTGGACGGAGGCGTGGAAAACACCTTACCGCCAAGCCAGCGGCAACAACGAAACAGAGGCGTATGGCAGCGGCGTTTTTGGGAACATGCAATTCGCGATGCGCGGGATTTTCGAATGCATTTGGATTACATTCATACCAATCCGGTTAAACATCAATTGGTTGATAAACCGCGGGATTGGAAATGGTCGAGTTTTCACAGATACGCTGAGATGGGTTGGTATGAACCGGATTGGAACGGGCGGATCGATTTGCCGGGAAGCGTGGAATATATTTGGACAGAATGAATTGCCATGCAACAAGTTGCATGACCTACAATGCTGACGACTGATTACTCAAGTATTTTTTCGTACACATCCTGAATTCTGTCTACCATTGTGCGCCAGTCGAACATGGTTTTGCATCGTTGTCGGCCTGCTGCGGCGAGTTCGTCTCGCAGCTGTGGGTGCTCGGCCAGCAGGGCGATGCCCTCGACCAATCCCGCGGTATTTTTGGGCGGTAGTAAAATGCCGGTTGATGCGTCGACAACTTCGCGTGCGCCGTCGACATCGAAACTGATGACGGGTTTCCCCGCGAGCATGGCTTGCGGGAGCGTGCGTGCGAGGCCTTCACGAAGCGAACAATGTATCAGAATATCGCTGCCCTGCATGACAGCAGGAATTTGCGTCGGCGGCAGCAGCCCGGTCAGCCGAAATTTTTTAGTTAACCCTTGCTCGCGAATTTGCTTTTCGATTCGTCCGCGCCAATGCCCGTCACCCACAAGACAGAATATTATTCTCGGGTCGCGGATTTTTTTTGCCGCTGCGATTATAAACTCGTGTCCTTTTAGTTCGGCGAGTCGCGAAACCTGCGTTACGACAACGGCGTCGGGTGGTAGGGCGAGCGAATTTCGAAACTCGTCGGCTTGCGGTGAGCGTTGGAGGTATGGTTCGATTTCCATGCCGCTGTAAACGGTTGTGTACTGCTGTGGTTTTCCGACCCCAGCTGCCAACGCCTGGATCGTCATTGCGTCAGCGACGGAGATAATTGCGTCGCTGCGTTTGGCGGCGCGTTTTTCCAACGCGATGTAAACGCGGTTCCGCCACCACGAGTTGTACCTGTGATATGCCAGCCCGTGAACGGTGTGGACGATTTTCGATTCGCCGATTTTGGCTGCGGCTTTTCGTCCGAGAATCCCCGCCTTGGACGAATGCGTATGCACGATGTCGGGTTTTAGTTCGCGAAGTGTAGCTTCGAGCTTCTTTGCTGCGATGGCGTCGAGGCGCGGTGAAATTTCGCGACGAAGTTCATCGATGATGATCGTGCGGAACCCCGAATTTTGCGCCGCCGTTATCAACTCACCTTCGGGCCCAAGGGCAGGGCCTGTAATGAGCGTAACGTCGTGGCCGCCTGCGTGCTGCCCGCGACATGTCAACAGGGTGTTTTCCTGCGCCCCCCCGAGGATCATTCGAGTTATTACGTGCGTGATTTTCATGCGGTGTTGATTCGCCGTACTAAACTACAGCAAGCGTGCCGCAGCCACATCCAGAACGATATGGAACGTACCATGTTTCGGTGCAACCCTCGCCGACGGTAGCGACTGGTCGCTGTTTTGGAAGACGCGTTTGACGACCTCGGCCTTGTCGTCGCCGGTAACCAGCAGCAAGATATTCTGGGCGGCGTTGATCAGCGGGTACGTAAACGTAATTCGATTTCGTCCGAGCACGGGAATGTGGCATGACACTACCAATCGTTTCGATTCGTCGAGAACCGGATGCCCCGGAAACAGACTCGCCGTGTGCCCGTCACCGCCCATACCCAGCATGATGAGATCGAACTGCGGAATTCCGTCCTCACCTGGTTTGACGAGTTTTCGCACGGTCTGTTCGTACTCGCTGGCGACAAGTTCGAGGTTCGCGGCGTCGCCCTGCATGGGATGCACATGCTCCCAGTTGATCGGCGTGTGATCGAGAAGCGTCCGCTGAACCATGTGATAATTGCTGTCGATATCGTCGTGCGAAACATCGTGCTCGTCACCGAAAAACACCTGCACTTTCGGCCAGGGTACACCGTCGGTTACTGCCCGCTCGGCGAGA
>DAOVZK010000043.1 GCA_030635145.1 Planctomycetota bacterium
CGGAGCGTCCATGTTCGCCATGTTTTTCGTGCGGATGACGATGTCCTTGAGCACCTTGTTGAGGGTGGTGCCCATGTGGATGTTGCCGTTAGCGTACGGCGGGCCGTCATGGAGAATGAATCGCTTGCAACCATTGCGGGCCGCGCGAATTTGCTCGTAGAGTTTCGAGTCGAGCCACTTTTTTTGAATCGCCGGTTCCTTCTGCAGCAGGTTGGCCCGCATACCGAAGGTTGTGCGCGGAAGGTTCAGCGTATCTTTGTATGTCTTCTTTTTGTCAGCCATCAAATGGGCTCCAGTGTTAATGCTAATAAAGGTCAAAATAATCCGAAAAAACAATGACAAATGATTATATCCACCTGAGGTTCTGTGTCAATTCACAAAGCCCCGCAACCCCGAGCGGTAGCAAATTTTGGATATGATTCCCAAAATTATAGCAGCCATCTTGCGGAATATTTAGCGGCATATGGCAAAATGCTTGTTAACCCGAGAGCCTCCCGCTATAATCCGCGGGCATAGCTGGTTGCGTGGTTTGCTATCAAAACCGCCCAGCCGTTTGCGGGCGTAATTCAGTGGTAGAATGTCAGCTTCCCAAGCTGGACGTCGTGAGTTCGAATCTCATCGCCCGCTTCTATAAAACAACCGGCCTTGTGCCGGTTTTTTTATGGAAACGTGTAATTCGGACTCACGTGGATTCGACGCCCGAAGGACGCCACGCAGTGAATCTCATCGCCCGCTTTTTTTACTGGTGGTTCTGGGTGGTGTGGTTACACCTCGGAGGTTTTAACCCCGAAGGGATGAGAAGGGTTCAGTCTGGTAGATCATGCAACTTGTTGCATGGCAATTTAAATGTTCCAATGAATCTGTGTCATGCAACAAGTTGCACGACCGAACTCGTCGTCAACGTGGTTGCAAAAACCGCAACCACGGCACCCCGCTATTCTTCCAGTTCATCTTCGTGTGGTACTTCGATACGTTTGCCGGCTTCGCTCCAGGCGTCGACGTATTGTGACTCGGTGGGGGCGTCGGTTTCTCTTCGCAGCACCAAGGCGTATCGCATCCAGCGGACGGTTATCCACAGCATCCCCATCAGCCCCACAGACATTCCCACCGAGGCGACCAAGGCGAGGTGATACAGCTGGCTCCGCGTCGATTCGTTCTCGATTTGTTCGAACATGTTCGTCGTGAGATAAACGATATACATCATCCCAATGACGATAATTGTCAGGCAACCCAGCAGAACGAGAAAATTCGTGCGATGAAATCTTGGTCCCGAATTCATAGTAACCTCACAGTTTGATTTTATTCTCCGCACCGCCTCATGGGACAGGGATATTCTATTTCCACGGAGCCTCTGCCCGCGGGTCGTAGTGATTTTTCTTGTCGAATTTTTCCAGCAGTTCGCGGGCTTCTTTAGATAGCTTTTCCGGTGGGGCGATTTTGATGGTCACATACTGATCGCCGCGAGTTTTGTCCTTACCGGCTGGGAGTACGCCTTTTTCTTTCAGCCGTAAGCGTCGCCCGCTGGCGACACCAGCGGGAATTTTTACCGTCGTGGTTCCGTCAATTGTAGGCACGTCGACTTTCGCACCGAGGGCGGCCTCTGTGATGCTGATGGGCACCTCGACGGAAATATCGTTCCCGTCGCGACAGAAGTACAAGTGCTTGCGTATTTTACATTCGATTAGCAAGTCGCCGCTGCCCCCAGGCCCGGGATGTCCCTTCCCACGCAAGCGAATCTTTTGGCCGTCTTTTACCCCCGCTGGAATCTTGACGGAAATGTTTTGCGAGTCGACCTTCAGCGTCAGCTCCGTTCCGCGGATGGCTTGTAAGAAATCGAGCATGACGCGATATCCGACGTCTTGTCCTTTCGGGGCAGGGCCGCGGGTTCGTCCTCTCGCCGATCTTCGCCCCGTCCCACCCCCGAGGGCTTCGAGAATATCGTCCAGACCCATGCCGGCAAATCCGTCGCCAGTACCACCGCCACCGAAGATGTCGGCGAAGTTAACGTTCACACGCTGTCCGCCGCCGCCCATTCCACCACCCCAGCCGGGAGGCGCCCCGCCACCACCGGCGGCGCCTTGCGTAAAGGCAGCCATGCCGAACTGGTCGTATGTCTGGCGTTTTTTAGTATCCGACAGAACTTCGTAGGCTTCGGAAGCTTCCTGGAATTTTTTGGTAGCGTCGTCGTCCTTGTTTACGTCGGGATGATACTTACGCGCGAGTTTGCGGTAGGCGCTTTTGATTTGAGCAGCGGTGGCGTCTTTTTTGACGCTCAATACATCGTAGAAGTCACGTTTTTGGGCCATAAATTTGCTTCGTCTGATACCGTATCTCAACTTGACAGCAGAGAAAAGTAATGACGTCCTGATTATATAAATTGTGTCAAATACGAATTTCTAATATCGAAATTCTAAACAAATAATAAACTCGAATCACAAAAGTCTAAAACAATTCGGACGAATAAACGATATTTGTGTTCTAAACCATTCGAATTTTTAATATTCGATATTGTTTAGAAATTCGTATCTCGAATTTTAAATTGTAAGCAAAGGTGCGGTTTAATATGTCGCACCATTCATCCGTGCTCAAAACTTGTTACTTTTTGTGCGCGGTATTTTTAATGTCAAACTCATCACCACGGAAAGTTCTACCGAGGTACGTTTTGCGAACCATGTCGTCATTGATGAGGTCTTTCGGTGCGCCTTCACGCAGTACCTTTCCGCTGTCCATGATGTATGAGCGGTCGGTGACGGTTAGCGTTTCGCGAACGTTGTGGTCGGTCAGCAAGATGCTGATTCCGCGGTTACGCAAACCGAGAATTTCCTGCTGCAGCTCTTCGACGGCAATCGGGTCGACGCCGCTGAACGGTTCGTCCAGCAGAATCATCGTGGGATTGGTTACCAGTGCGCGGGCAATTTCGAGCTTACGGCGTTCACCACCGGAAAGCGTGCGGGCCAGCTGTTTCCGTTGAACGGTGAGGTTGAACTGTTCGAGGAGATGATCGCATTTCTCGTCGCGAACGGTTTTTGTCATATTCATCGTTTCGAGGATAGCGAGCAGATTTTCCCGCACCGTCAGGCGTTGGAAAATACTCGGTTCCTGCGAAAGGTAACCCATCCCGCGTCGTGCACGTTTGTACATGGGCATGTTCGTAACGTCCACCCCGTCAAAGGTTACTGACCCGGATTCGGGAACGATCATTCCAATGGTCATGCGGAAAGATGTGGTTTTCCCCGCACCGTTACGCCCGAGCAACCCCACAATTTCACCTTGGTTGACTGTGATGGAAACATTGTCCACAACCGTTCGGCCGCCGTAACGCTTGACAAGTTTTTTCGTCTGCAACAGTATCATATTTGCTCTCTTTTCGAATCGCTTTCGCGGGGATTCTGAATTCTTTATCAAACTATGTAAAAACGAACAATTACCTGATCAATCTCATTCTTCCGACGTTGGGGACAAGTGCCCAGTTTACTATAGGCAGCTTGAAACCTGACGGCCAAAATACCAGCAGGGCTCGGCCGATAATATTGTAACGCGGAACCGTACCGAGTTGATACTGCGGATTTCCATCTTTGTCGTAAAGTCTCATCGTTGGTGCCGCCGCTAACCATCCACGGCCGTCGAGACTCTGCGGGGAATTGTCGCCAAGACAGAAAAATTCGTCGAGGTCGTGGCTTTCTTTATCGGGGTATTTCCGCAGTGTAATCGGATTTTCGAATGTTCCCCATGCCAAGTAGCCATTGTCCTTCGGCCAGCCTTTACCGTGTTTTTTGGCGGCCTCAAACAACTTCTGGGTGTAGCTATGTTGTGGACTGCTTTTCGCCATAAGGTCGCTACCGTCATTGTTC
This sequence comes from Planctomycetota bacterium, assembly GCA_030635145.1. GTDB lineage: Bacteria > Planctomycetota > Phycisphaerae > SM23-33 > SM23-33 > DAOVZK01. The sequence goes on from DAOVZK010000043.1 coordinate 3,852, forward strand.
CTGATATTGAGGCGAGGGGTTGTGTAGTAGACATCTCGTTTGAGATTGATATGCTCGAGAGTCAGCGGGGCGCCCTTGGCGGAAATCTCAATCCCCGGAGTCAGGTACCAGTCGTAGAGTTTGGAGTCGGCATGGGAATAATCGCGACGCATCCTCATAAGGTTCGAGGCCTGCGTGTATCCGTCGTCGTATTGCTCGTCGGTGCTGGCGATAATTTCCTTACCGTCGACCCAGAGCACAACGCGATAGTCAACCTTGCTGAGTGCAATCAGTCTGCTGTTTTTGTTCGTGAACGGTTCCAGATTCTTTTGGCCCCACAGTTTCCATGCCTTTGAGTCGTTGGGATCGGCGGTGCGGGATTGGTGTAGCAGGGTAACGACACCGTCTGTATTGAACTCCGCGCGGAAGCGATCCTCGTATACGGTGAATGTCATTCCCAGCTGCGAGGGGGTGTCTTGCTCCGGTGTCAAAACGCACGAGAGCATCCAATCGGTGCAAATATCTCGGCCTGATTCCTGGCCAGCAGCAGGGGATATGTTTGAGTTATAGCTGCACATTGGGGCAAAACCGTCAACGCCAGGATTGAACTTAATCGCACTGGATGCCTGTGAACCATTGAAACGAAATACGCGTTTGGGTATCTCGATGCCACGTTCATTTTTCGACAGCACATCCCACAGGTTTTCATCGGCAGGTGTCCATTGCGGGGCCGGCCGGTTGGCTTCGCGCATCATCTCAGGATTCGGAATGTAGTCGTTGTCGTAAACCACATACCACATAGCCTCCTGCGCTTCGCGGGGTTTGCGGGCGATTTGATACGTTTTGCCCTCGTCGGTGGAAACAAAAATATCACCCTGGATAATCTGCAGTGTTTCACCCGGTAGGCCCACCAGACGCTTGATATAGTTCTCGCGATTGTTTTGCGGATTTTTAAATACGATAACGTTCCAACGTTCCGGCGATGCGAAGTCGTAGATATATTTCATGACCAGCACCTTGTCGCCGCCACGTACATTGACGCTTTTTGCTTTCTGCCCGGCGTCGAAGTAGATGTAACCGCAGTTTGGGCATTGGGCATTTGACGGTATCGTTGGTTTATTACCCGGGACGGGGCGGGTGGCCCCGTAGGCGTAGTCGTAGTGGCAGCTGGGACATTGGAGTTCGTAATGCTCCCCGTACAGCGAGTTAGCCATCGACCCCGTCGGAATCACAAACGCCTGCACCAGAAACGCACGCAGTATAAACGCCAGCACCACAGCGATGTATATGCTCTCGACCGAGTTGCGAACATGCCCGAGATCTGTTTTATTTTTTTTCTGCGATTTGCTCATTCGACACAAGATAGCGTTTTGTGGGCCTTTATCCAAGCAACAAACATGCGAACATCTGAAAAAATCATTACCAAGCTGGTGAATACGGCAGGGTGAGGGAAAATTAAAGTGCTCTAATTTCATGCGTAGGTAAAAATTGAAATTCGTCTATAGCGTTTTAGGGTTGGTAACCGATAGCAAGCACATATAGATGGTATTGCTCAAATGCCATAGGCAAAGCCCCCGCTCGATCCCACATGGTTTCGTATGAATTTTGGGGTTGTTTTGGCGGTATTTGCCAGCTGTGCGATTCAGCTGTTATATGACAGAATAACGCCTTTTAAATCTTGATATCATGACGAGTTAGATGAAGCGAAATGCGATGGATTTCGCCCGGTGATGCAAGATGCGACACAATTTATTCTGTCAAAAGAACTTATAAAAAATGACAGTTTTAACAATTAAATATAACTCTTTTGACTATAGGTAGTTAAGTTTTTTTAAAAAAGTCCTGCATATTGGCACGTCAGTTGCAAATAATTCGTGTATACGTGAGGGACTGGTGTTGCACTTTTGTGACACCGGACGCGTATGTTGTACCTTTTGGAGATTGTTGTGAGTCCGAGGAGCCTAAACAGGTCGGGATCCATCCCGCCCGATGGTGCGTGTATAGTTATCTGTGCACGTTCCGGCGAAGCCGACCAGATCGGCCGGTGCCTTTCGCACCTTGAAGCCGGGTGCCTGCTGGAGTATGAGCAGGTGTCTGACTTGGTGAGAAATGTCCCAGCTGGCGAGGTGGACTTGGTGGTTTTGGCGGCGGACATGAGCCCTATGGTTCTACGAAGAACCTTGAAGTGGATTAAAGGACAATGGCGCAGATGCATGTGTGTCGTTGTCAGTAAAGGTACCTGTAGAGGTCTGGAAATCGCTGCTCGCGAATGCGGGGCACTGTACCTCGATGGGCCTGTACGTCCCAAACAATGGGATGGTGTGCTTTGCGGCTTGAAGCAGCTGCGAGAAGCAAAATTGACAAGTTGATATTAGAAACGAAACAACTTCGATGGTTGGTGTTTGCGGGTTTCCTGCAGACGTCCTGTCGAAGCGTGGCCGGGCCTGTCTGTTTTGATGGACCCGATCACAAAGCACAGAAATGTGCGAGCCTTATGATTTCGAACCGCTTTTACCTGAGAGAAATGGAGATAAGCACCGTTTCTCATTAGCATCTCTGATTAAGATTGATTGCTCGGTTAGTGGTTTTGAAAGATAGAGGTGGAACTGTTGCGTTACAAACCCTTGTGGAGATGAGCGCCCACGAGACACCGGTTTTCTCCTCCTTACCGGGCGTTTGAAGCGCTCTTCAACGAATAACGGTTCCGTTTAACCTCTGTCAAGGCGAAGGGCGATAAAAGCAGCTATGAGCAAGTTGCTTTGTCGCCCATTTTTTTTGCGCTGTGGTTTTCCAGAAGAATATGGAGTCAGGAAACCCCCTATTGTCTTTTGCAACAATTTGTGAGCGGGGGAGGAGCATTTTGATGCACCCTGCATCAGCCGAGAAAGCCTAAATTATTGCTGTTATTTGCGGGTTTTATGGGGTGTGATTCGTAACTGTCCATTATTAAATGACATAGCATCGTTTCGGATTTTTTGAATAAAGTTTTTCTCAATTGGCACGGAGGTTGCATTGTTAAACTATATCAAGTGAGGAAATGCTTATTTTCAGGTTGGTCACTTGTTTTTGACAATAAAATATGCCGAGTCTTTAGGAGCCTGTGTGCTGTGCGTTATGCTTGGTGCACTCTGTGCTCCGTGACGAAACGAAAGAGGTTAACACCTCTTTCGCGGAGATCTCTACATTATCTGCTCGTGCGATGGAGATGAGCGCCCATCCGCGATTTGCGATCCTACTCTCCCCCTTTTGGATCGTTTGGATATTGAGATTTCTGGAATAGAGACGCTTTTGTCTTCTTTATGACGAATACCGACAGAGATGAGCGCCTGTCGGATATAATCCGGTCCTCCTCCGGGAAATTCGTTGCAGGGACAATAACATTGGAGTGGGAACTCTATTCAAGGCGAAGGGCGATCAAAGTGGCCGTGAGCAAGTTACTTTATCGCCCCTTTTTTTTGCGCACTACGAAGGGCTACCAATCGGTAGCCTTTCTTTTTTTGGTGTCACGGTTAGAGCGATTCTGGTAACCTCTTGGGGCACTTAATTGAAATATGTTTAGTTTGTTGTGGTGGAGCACCGCGAAAAAATGACGCGACTATCTGATAGAAAAATCCGCCTTTGTCTCATGATAACCGAACTGGCACCAGCCGGTGCGGAAAGAATCGTTTATGAGCTTGCCACTGGGTTGGATGCGGAAAAATTTGCGGTAGAAGTAGTTGCCTTGCGGGACGGATTGGTCGCCCAGCAGCTGCTTGATGCGGGAATTCCGGTGCATGTTATTGGCTTGAAGGGCAAATTGTCGGTTCTTAATCCGCTCCATTTTTTACGTTTACGAAAAATTCTTCACCGCAGGAATTACGATATCATCCATACACACCTTTTTCATGCCGATATCGCTGCTCGGCTCGCCAAACCATCCGATGCAAAACTTATCTATTCCGTTCACATCGCCGAGAAACGTTATCGCCCATGGCAGTTCTGGCTGGGGAGAATGTTTAAAAAACGGTGCAAAAAAATCATCGCGGTATCGCAAGCAGCTGCGGATCATCACGCTCGTCGCAGCAAATTTCCCGCCGATTATTACCGGGTTATCTACAACGGAATAAATCTGGAACATTTTCGTCGCGATGGTGCGGCCGGAGTACAAATTCGCAAAAATATTGGAATTGCCGATGGTGAGATGGTTTTGCTTTTTGCGGGGCGGCTTGATCATCAAAAGGGTGTTGATATTCTGATCGATGCTTTCGGCCAGGCTGCACCGAAGCTGGAGAAGTGCCACCTCTTAATCGCCGGTCAGGGCTTACAGGAAACGATGCTTCGTGACAAAATTCAGCACAGCAATTTGAGCGATGTTGTATTCATGCTCGGTTTTTGCAGGGAAATTCAGCAAGTTATGGCTGCCGCCGATATCCTGATCATGCCGAGCCGCTGGGAAGGTTTTGGGCTGTCCGCGGCAGAGGCGATGGCTGCGAGTTTGCCCGTTATCGCGACAAAAGTTGAGGGGCTGAGTGAAGTGGTTGTTGATGGTGTTACCGGCTTGCTGGTTCCGCCCGAAAATTCCAAACTATTGGCCGATGCAATTGTTCAGTTGGTTCAGGATAAGGGGTTACGCGAAAAATTCGCAACCGAAGGGCATGGGCGGGTTGTCGAAAAGTTTACCATAGATAAAATGGTAACGCAGCACGAGCAGATTTACAGAGAGGTAATGTGAATGATTTATTACCAATCGGCAAAGTTGAAAAAATGATTAATCCATCTGTTTTCATCGCAGGTTAGGCGTAAATTACTATGTTAGAGCATTGAAAAGTTGAGATGCTCTAGATCACGACGAAAATAAAATTAACGATTCCGGCAATTCAAATTCTGACGCCACGCCGCTAATGGCTACGCCTTGCTAAGTTCTTTGACGTGTGCGATGCTGGTTTCCAGCTGTTGGCGTTCGGAGCCGTTGAGTTCGACCTCGATGACTTTTTCGCAGCCGTCGGCACCGAGCACAACCGGTACGCCGACGAAATATCCACCGACGCCGTACTCTTTGTCGCAGTAGGCGGCGCAGGGCAGGATTCGTTTTTGGTCGCGGATGATAGACTCAGCCATCTGGACGCTTGCGGCGGCGGGGGCGTAGAACGCACTGCCGGTTTTCAGCAGCGAAACGATTTCACCGCCACCCTTACGCGTCCGCTCTACGATTTGTTCAATAACGTCGGCGGACAATAGTTGCGAGATGGGGATGCCACCAGCCGACGCGTATCGCGGTAGCGGCACCATGTCGTCGCCGTGCCCGCCGAGAAGCAGCGCGGAAATATCCTTCACGCTGCACCCGATGGCTTCGGCGAGAAATGCACTGAATCGAGCGGTGTCCAGAATTCCGGCCTGGCCGAGAACGCGGGAAGGGTCAAAACCGCTGGCCTGGTAGGCAACGTAAACCATCGCGTCGAGCGGATTAGATACAACGATCAAAATCGCATCGGGCGAATGCTTGGCGACCTGCTCGGCGACGCTTTTGACGATTTTCGTGTTGGCCTCGATGAGGTCGTCGCGACTCATGCCGGGTTTTCGCGGCAAGCCCGAGGTGATGATTACGACGTCGCTGTCGGCGGTGTCGGTGTAGTCGCATGTGCCGGTAATTTTGGCATCGAAATGCTCGACCGGCGAGGCTTCGTATAAGTCGAGCGATTTGCCCTGCGGCATCCCGTCAACGATGTCCAGCAGCACGATATCGCCCAGCTCTCGCTTGGCGGCCCATACGGCACAGGTGGCTCCGACATTTCCGGCACCAATAACGCTTAATTTCTTCCGGGACGTTTTTCTCGACATTTTTTCGGACATTGTTTACCTCGTGTGTATCAAAAAAGCTTCTAAAACGAAGCTGCGATTATACACAAACGGCGGCTGATGTGAAGCGTTGGTTGGGGGATTCTTTGAACTTGACAAAACCTCTGTGTTGTGATAGGCTTTCGCAAGCTCAGGTTCGTAAATTGCTCAACCCCTGATACTAGTGAGGAAACTCGTGCGGTGGTGGTGTTTAGATTCTGTGCTCGTAACTTATTGCTCACAAATTGCTTATAAACCGCAAGGCGGGAGAGCTTGCTGTTGCTTTTGGACTTAAAAAACCTTACTGCTCGTAGGAGGCGGAGGCTGTTTTTACCTTGTTTTGCAAGACAGGGCCGCTTTTTGCGCATGCGCACAGCTGGGTTTACGCTCATAGAACTGCTCGTGGTTATCGCGATAATCGCGATTCTCGTGAGCATCTTGTTACCCTCGCTTGCCCGTGCCAAAGAGCTTGCACGTTTCACGCTCTGCCAGCAAAGGTTAAAGCAGTGGGGCACCGGCTTTCAGATCTACACTACTGAATCGGACGGTTATTTCCCGCACATCGACAGCCTTGATCGCGACGACCACGACCCCGACAACTACGGGTGGGTCGACGTTATTCCACCGCTGCTGGGATTCAAACCTTGGTTCAGCCATAAAATCGACGAGCGACCCGGGCCGGGGACGTTTTTCCAGTGCGTCTCGGCCGAGCCGCTCGAAAGCGGGTATGGCTATGACATAGACCGGATCGGATATTTCTCCTACGCCATGAACTCGTGCCTCGAACTTGATGCCGAATGCTATTCACTTCCCGGCGTGACGCCTATGCCAAGCTTTCTGAATACCGACCTGATCCAAAACTCATCACGAGTTGTATTGCTGTTCGACCAGTTGCTCGACCCTGCCTGCGGATACGGCGGGTCGCAGTTCAATAAAAGGGCAGGGGAGCATTGCGGTGCGTATCCGCGAGACTTTGCGATTCGTCATGAAATGGGCGGGCAGAACGGCGGATCGATTTTGTATTGCGATTACAGCGTGCGATGGACGCCGACTGTCTGGAAAGACGATTGGCCGTCCGGTATGAACTGTCCACCACGAGATGATCCCGATTGGTTTCCATATCCACCCGAAAACGAAGGGTGATATGAGTTGTTAAAATTTGACGTTTTATGCTTTGTTGAAAATATGGTTATTCTGACAGCATTTTAATTACTTGTCATTGCGAGGAGCGTAGCGACGCGGCAATCTAAACAGCTGAAAGCGAGATTGCTTCGCTGTGCTCGCAATGACATAAAAAGATATTTTCAACAAAGCAAATGTTTTACAGAAAAATTAGAAATGATGAGGCTGTTCTCATCAAAAAAGTTGTTCCCGGTTAAAACCGGGGGAGGAAAAAAATGAAAAGTTTAGTGTTGTCAAGTATTGTTGCCGTGTCCATTTTGGTATGCGGTATGAGTGAAGCTCAGGGTCTTGGTGTTCCATATCTGGGGATTCGCGACGTGCAGGAAAGCTCAGCTGCCAACAGCTGGGAGTCGCTGTATAACGGGGATACTATAAACGTCATCGGCGGAGTTGTTACCTACACCGGTATGCCTCCGGGAAAGGTCAAGTATCGCATCGTTATTCAGGACCCAACCCAGACCGAGTGGGCAGGGATTGAAGTCAAGCAGATCGGCGGAACGCTGAATGTGAACGTTGGCGACAAAATCGACCTGTCAAATGTTCTTGTTGAAGAATCTCGCGCGACGACCTATCTGGTTTATGATGCAGGTTCGAGCGCGTCGGTCATCAGTGGTGGAAACTCGATTACTCCCACGGTTATCGCTCCTTCGCTGCTGGGCGTTGGTCTTATCAGTGCCAACCCCGCCGCCGCCGAAAAATACGAAGGTATGATCGTGCGGGTCGAAGGTGTAACCGTTGGAGATATGGGACTGGGTTCACATGCTGATCTTTATACTCTCGGTGATGGGGCAGGATCATGCTACGCCTCCGACTATATGAATCAGGATCGCCTCGCAGCAAATGACTATCACGCCAACACGGCTATTGGCGCATCGTTTACTGCTGTCGAAGGAATTTTGGAGCAGTATCAAAAAACCAGCAGCGGATACGATTACTACCAGGTGCTCACTCGCAGCAGTGCCGACTTCGTTCCTGAACCGGCGACGATGTTGATTTTGCTTAGCGGTGGGGCGGTGTTGCTGCGACGGCGTAAAAAATAATTTTTGCAAACGTCATCCGCGTTATTTCAGCGTGGTACCGTAATTAGCTCAGTGGGCTTTTCCAAGACGATGGTTTTGGAAGGGCCAGCTGGTTTTGGCCTTGCATTTATTGCCAAAAAAGTGCAAAAATATCGCCATGTTTATGTTTTTTGGCGACTGGCAGAAATTTTTATTACAAGTTTATTACAAGGATGAATCATGAAGAAACAGTTTATAGTTGGAGTTTTGTTTTTTAGCGGCCTGTGGGGGGTGTCGGAAGTTCTCCTGGGCGAATTGCTGTACAAAGCCCAGCTAGGTAAGGTTCTCGCCCCGGTTTTGCTGTCGGTGATCGCCTTCGCCATAATGACCATGGCCCGCGTGACGTTGCGCCGCAACGGTGTCGTGCTGCTGATCGGTGCATTTGTGATGCTGTACAAAATCGTGGGCATGGGACTGATTACCGGGCCGGTCTACTCCTGCCATCTGCTGGGCATATACGCACTGGCGGCCGGGTTCGAGTTGACCTGGGTTGCGACTCGCGGCCGTTACAAACCGCTCATCGGCGCTGCCGGTACTGCCTTGGGCTTCGTCATCTTCGCGGTGTTTATCACCTACGTGTTTCGATATCGATTCTGGAACACCGAAAAATTCGTGCACTACCTTCTCATACCCGGTTCGATAACGGCTGGGATCAATCTTTTTGTCGTACCGCTGACGGCCTTGGGCATGAAAAAGCTCGAAGACATCGAAACCGCTTCGCATACCCGTGCGGTTCCGCGATGGGCGTTCGGGGCCGTGTCGGGGGCGACGTTAGGAATGTGGATATTCTCAATCGTGCTGGGCCTAGCGTCGTAAGGCGGAATTCACATGCGTATTTTGCTTTGGACTGGTGCGAAGCATTCGGGTAAGACTACCCGCGCTGCCGAGTTGCTCGGACAGCTGCAAGACGTTGGTGTGACCTGCGCCGGATTGCTGGCAAAATCGCGATACGATAACTGCGACAAAAAGCTGTGCGGATTCGGCGCCGTTGACATCACCACCAGTGCTCACGCCACATTGCTGGAGCGTGTTGAGGCTGGGCGCAGCGGCGACGTCGGGAATTTCGTATTTTGCGACGAAGGTTTGCAATTGGGTCAGGCTGCGTTGCAGAAGGCGATTGATGGTAAATACGATTTCGTGCTGGTCGACGAGTTTGGCCCGCTGGAACTCAGCGGTGCCGGGTGGCGGGCTCAAGTAGACGTCCTTGCCAAACTCGACGGTGTGTTGATGCTGGTCGTGCGGGATGATCTTGTCGAGCAAGTGGCAGGGCTGTATGGCGTGGCGGCTGGTGACGTGCTGTCAGCGGAGGAAGATTCGATGGCGTACGTTTTGGAAGTTTGCAAAAACTTAGCTACACGAGGAAAATTTTAGAATGAGAATTGCTGGTGCGATTTTGGCGGGGGGGCGTGGGGCTCGTATGGGCGGTGTGCAGAAGGGCCTTTTTAAGTGCTTTTTTAACCGTACTAACCGTACTATCATTGAGCATCTTACTGACGAGATGCACAAAAGCGGCCTGGAGGAAATTTTTATCGTCGCCAACGATCCCGCCCCGCTGAGCGAACTTTGGCATGAGATTGTCCCGGACATTCGCCCGGGTAACGGCCCTCTGGGCGGAATAGAGGCAGGGCTGACTTACGTTCACGACAACGACCTTGCCGACGCCGTGCTGTTTATTCCCTGCGATATGCCGAGCGTTTCGACCCACGAAATTTCGAAGCTGCTGGAAAGTTTTCGCAGCAGCGGTGATGTTGTCAGTGGTGTCTGCGGAACAGGCGGTGCCCGCCAATACCCCATCTGCTGTGTCGTGCCGGTTTTGAAACGCCGTGAAATTTCGGCAGCCATCGACAACGGACATTTGAAAGTCGCGCGACTCTGGAACGAACTCGGAGCCGCCACAACTGCGTTTGATAATCCCAAAGCCCTGTGCAATATCAATACCCCACGCGATTTGGAACTCTGGCAAAAGGAGATTGGATGATGGCTGCAAAACTTTACGTTAGCGATGAGTTGAAAGACGATGTTGGGCGGTTCGTAAGCGACAACAGTTTTCCCGTCGAGCTTATTGACGACCGCGCGGCTGCCGATTTTGCGATTCTCAGCCCCGACGGCGACGACTCGAAAAAAATGTGCGACGCCAAAACCTGGCACGCCGGGGGATGGATAAAATGCCCGACCGTCTGGGCAATGGGCAAGCAACACGGTTTGGAACTCATGCAAACCGGGTCGCTGCTGGATATGTTGAATATCCGAATCCGCCAATGTGCATTGGGATGCTTTGAATGAAGATGTTCTCCGTCAGCGGGGCATGCAGGGGCGTGGGAAAAACCCACGTGGCGCTGCGGCTGTGCGAAATTCTCGACGACACCGTCTACGCCAAAATCGGGCATGGTGTTAAAAATACATCCAAACCGGCAAATTTTTTCACGACCCCCGACGAATTTTTAATATTTGTCGAGGGGCTGGGCGATAGCTGCCGTTACTGCATTGTCGAGTCCAACAATCACGCAATCTGCAAAATCGCCGACCTGCGAATCTACATAGACGCTCCCAAAAACGCAGTTGACGTCCGCCCCGATGCAGCCGAACTCCGCGAACTGGCCGATATCGTTATCGCACCGACACCCGAGGCGTCCAGCGAACAAAACATGCTTTTGCGAGCAGAAGTGTGGCGGCGGATAGATGAAATTCCACGCGAAAAAATCCCCTTTCTCGAAATGCTCATCCGCGACCAGCAGCAGTATCTGGCTTAACGCAACTACGAAATGACAACACAGTTAGGATTAGTGACACACAGTTGGGATTAAATCGACGGGCCACGGAATTGTTGAATGCTCCTAAAAACCGGCATGTACCCCCCCCAGATAAAGATAGTTCATCTTTGGCGTAAAACACGGGCTTTTTTATAAGCGTTATGCTGGCCAGCACTTACACGTCAAGCTTTTTGGGAGAAATTATCAAAAAATACATACACGACTTGTGGCATAAAATCGGATGCAAATCGGCTTTAACTTTCTTATAATATGACGAATCGTTCGTTTGGGAACAACTGAACTACACTGAAGCATTTTGTCTGTATTTCGGAATATGTGGGACCGGAGGGTCACACTCGTCGGAGTTAGTAGAACATTGGACAAAACAACACCATCAAATACCATTTCGCCTTCATCCCAGCGGCGGAAAAATTGGGGGCTTCTGGTCGCGGCAGCAATCGTTGTTGTGTTGGTGATTGTCCTCATACCTTTTTTTGCGACTGGTGAAGGGAATACCCCTAAGAAGGCTGAAAATTCCGATGCCATAGAACTCGCTCAACCAACAGCAATGCTGGCTTCGGCAAAATTTGTCGAGCGTGTCTTAGGAGAAAAGGCAGAGTTTGACTTTGGCTACGTTCCCACAAAGGCTAAGCGAGAGGTTATTTTCCTTATCGATAACCCGACAACAGAGCCGGTGAAAATTCGAAAAATCCGAAGCGAATGTAAATGCATGAATGTTTCTGAGCCTCCCAAGGATCTGGCAGCCAAAAGTTCCACAGCAGTCAAGGTCGTTCTTGTAGCCCCGGCCAAAAGTTCAAAGTACGCAAAACGTATCCTGGTCGTCACCGCTGATCGTAAGCGATCCTTTCTGTCACTTATGGTAAAGGCAGATATTGGAATGCCACTAAAGGCCCAGCCTGAAACGAAAGACATGGGAACCATCGTGCCAGGGCAACGATACGAAACGGAGATTAAAATCGCCAATCGCGGAACTAAACCGTTTCGGCCGGTGTATGCAACATCAACCGAGAGCGGCTGCGTCGCCAGTGTTCCGCGCACAGAAATTCCGGGCGGTGGGGAAATAACAATTCCCGTCAAATTCTGCGTGAGTAAAAAATCCCCGGGCAAACATTCTGTCGATATTGCAGTTCATACAAATTGCCCGGCACAGCCCCAGATAAAGACCAAGTTCACTTACACTATCCCCTCACCAGCCAAGTGAAATTACCCATCGTTTAACAGCCTTTGCCGTCTCTCGACAAATCTACATCGTGACCAGCAAAAACACTCCAAGGCCGGCAAAGAGAATCGCCAACGCCAGTTTCATCGCTGCGAGATGTTTCTTAAGAAATCGGCCCATAAGTTCGGAACCTACTCCGAAATACGCGATCACAAGGATTACGACAAGGGGCAGAATAAACATGATATTGTATAGAACAAGATACCCTATTGCTCTGCTGCGAAGTTCAGGATCCTGTGCTACAATCATCAGTACAGGTAAATAAATCTGCCCCGTACATAGCGACTCCAGCAATGCCACCAAGACTCCGATTATAAACGACCCCGCAAGCAGACCACGAGTTTTCAGCCCTGTCCTGATAACGTTGTGAATTCGCGATTTGACTACCTTGGGCAATCCAAGTGTTGCTTTTTTCACATCACCGCTACGGAAATATCGAACAAAATCCACAAAACTCCAAGCAGCCAGCGCAAACGTCAGGGCCACTACCACGTATGTCAGTCCTCTCGATATTCCATGATTGACCGAGAAAATTTTTATCGCCTTCAGTGCAGCAAACCCCAGGAGAAAATATGTGAGAAACACCGCCAACGTAAACCCCACCCCAACTATTGCCAATTCCCGCCGCGTCTTGCCGAGATACGCCAGCATCGATAGCAAAAAGATTATTGTCGTAAACACACACGGGTTGATTCCGTCTAGTAATCCGCCCAAGCATATCGCCCCGATTCGAAAACTATGAAATTTGTCCCGAAACACAGACGATTGGGGTTCAGGTTTGGGAACAAACGTTACTGACCCCTTGGCCAGTTCCTTGGTGATAAGGGCGTCCAAACCCTTGCCTATTTTGTCGTCGTCTGCGATGTAAGACTCACCAACAAAAACCTTCGGCGGATGCATTTCTTCCGAGTGATAGTGATCCTCGTACAGGAGCATTACTTTGAGAAGCTCAAGGTCCGAGACGTCTTTCGATTCAGTTTGGATTCTGCCGCCCCATTTTTTCGCCGCAGCTTTCAATGCATTCTTGGAGTCTTCACAATATCCGCATGTCGGCGACCAGAACAACACCACACGCAATGGTGCTTTTTTCAGGCTTGCCTCACTGCCGGCGTCCCCATGTTTTACCGCAGCCGCCGGCGTTGCCGACAACAGTACTACTGCCAATAAACACGCCGAAAAGCACAACCTCCAAAATTTCAACACCAGCGAATGCCCGCTCACTTTACAACTCCAATTTGCGCTTTATACAAAACGAAAAATATTTACCCTTCTTGCATCACCCGACAGGATTCTACCGCCCTAACTTTTGACATACCCGTCGATGCAAAACCAATTCGCAATCATTTTATGGAGTTATTGTGAAACCCCAACCCGAAGCCCATAATATCGCTCAGGCGTGCAAAAAGCAACCTTCCATAGGAAGCAGTAACCGGCAACGCTGGAGGTGATTATTTTAATACTCTCCTTTGTGGTCGCTTGGGGATTTTATGCTGCGGTGCATGCTTTAAAGGCGAGTTTTGGCGTTGGCCTCCAGGCAAGTGAGGCGATCCCGACGTTTGCATTTTTGCAGCAGTTTCACTCGGACTGGGCGGGGCCATCAGGTTGGCATTGTGTCTGCGAGCATCTGCGAGTCTCATGTGATGCGATAGTAATTTAGCCAATTCGGGCGTAGCCGGACGATACCCACCGCATCTTTTGGCGGCATTGAGAAACCAGTTCCGATAGTGCGGTCGTAGCGGGTCTTGACGATAAGCGTTTTCGTAGCACCGGGCGGCAAAGGCAATCTGATTGTTATCCAAGCCGCAATGCCCGCGGGCTGCAAGAAAACCGGCTAGTTCTTCCGCCGGTGTCAGCGAGAGAAGGTATCGATTTGCTTTTACTTGTTGATCCGTTATCTTGTGCGGCCACGTTTTGTAATAGTCGTCCTCGTAAACGCTGAAACCGTGCCCGGTACCTTCGATATTAAATCGCTGCCTCCATGCCGGATTTGGATGATCCATTCCATCCCAGCGTACGAAAATATGGCTGTCAGTGGTAACCAGCTTGAGCGGATAACCCAGCCGACGGCCGATGGCAACATACATAACCGGCATGGAAGTACACGTACCACCGGGGACATCCTTAATTGTTTGGTTCGGGCCGGGAATCATCCCATGAAGAAAAGCGACGCGAGAATCATTGAAAGCAAAATTATCCGCAGCCGTCATATCATATTTTACGCCGCAATCTTCCTGCAATACCTGAAGCAAAAACTCGGCACGAAGATACGGCTCGCTGTGGCGATAATGATCCGCCCACTTGGGGTCGTTAACTCGATAGAGATGACGCTGCGTTTGCAGCTTTACACGCTCGGCCCATTTATCCAGCGTCGCTAAGCAGTGAGCGATGTCGAGATTCTCCGCTCCAGGCAGTCCGATGGCACAAAGAAGATTCATTTCGGCGATGTCGATTTTGGCGAGTTTATCCGGGGTGAGTTTCAGCAGTTCGTCCAAAGAGTGAACTTTGCGAACCACGCCGCTTTTTGTTGGCGTATTGGATTCGGGGGAGTCTGCAGTAAACAGAATCACCGCAACGGTTATAACAACCCCCAAAGCAAGCACAAGAAAACCCCCCAGCAGCAATTTACTACTTTTAACCGCTCCGCCGGCGTCTTTCTGCCCGACCCGAGGGTCTAATTTTCCTCGCTTCTTTTTCGACACAGCACGCCCTCCTAAGAATTAACCTGTAACGAAACAACCTAGCCTGTGCATAGGCTCTTTGTAAACATCATTATTTTTCAGTTGCATCAAGACGAAGAGTATACTACAAGCAGTGCCCGTAACAATGGTCTCGCAATATCTGCCAGATCATCCGTTAGGAAAAAACAGATACGCTCCTGCCTCAAGAGGCATTATTAACTCCATTTCGGTGGTGTTAGGTATTTCCATGTTTTCCGGTCCCACCACCAAGCCATAATGCCCCATGAAGCCTCCGCCCCAATCCAGCCTTACTCCCATAACATCTTCAGCATAATAAACCTCTTGAGGAGAAAGAGCGGTAACGCTTTCTGACCAAAGATTCTCTGGCACAGATGGTACAACCCCTTCTTCCGCGGGTACTACCAACCCACTCGCCCAAGCTCGAATAGCCTTCACATCAGCCTCGCGCCTCATCTTCTGCTCAAAGCCTTGGGCGAATTTATCTATACCGCGAACTCTAAAACCGAAAGCACCGATGACTCCAACACACATTAAGAGCATAATACCGCATCGCACGACGCGACCCCATACAGGAACAACCTTCCATCTGAGAATAAGGCGTACACTCATCGCGGCTATGCAGGCCAAAAGCAAAAGACTAATTAATGCGTAAGGCAGAAGTTCCGCAAAAGGTAACCCTTCTACTATGGAACGATTGGTCACTCCCGACCAGTACCAAATCTGTCCACGCCAGACTATAGAAACTAGGCTAGCAAAAAGTAACAGTATTGATGCATCCAATCCGATAGTAGCCAGTCTTTTCGTAGTCATTGTTTTCAGTATTCCTTTTTGCCGCAGTATAGAGGCCACGAGACGGTTAGTATTTTATCCTCACCCAAGCATTACCATCCCGGCCCCAGTGATAATTAAACTTAACTTTGCTTTTCTTGCCACAGCTTTTACAGTCTTTCTTGCCTTTCATCACCAAGCCTACTGCAAACTTCCCAACTCCGCCATAGCCCATGGTGGTCCACGTCGTCGCTGCCGCCACCTCTTTTCGACCTGTTAGTTTTTTCCATGCTACAACTATTGCGAGAGAACCCGCGAGACTATTCCCGCATAATTTGTTCATTTTCCCCCATAACATGTAATTCACTTGGGCAGCATCGGAACATACATCATACGCTCGTACTGTGCCCTTGCAGTCCCCTGTCCCACATCCCTTTTCACGTACACTTCTATTTTTCAGTTGTTTAACATCCCATCCATTCACAGAAATCATTCCATTGCATCGGCGATTCTTTTCCCACCAATCCCAGCTATTCCAGTCCTTGTTAACTTGGGCCATTAGCGTTCGAAGCGAATCTGTTACGTCTGGACCGCAACAGCCCTTTAAGCCCGTTGGATCCAGGTGGTTAAGCGGATTACTTCTCACATACTGGTACAGATTCATGCCGTCGGCGTATTGATTGTTATAGCCGTTGTGGCTAACATTAGGCTGCGGGTCACGTTGTGCAAAACCGCCATTAACAACCGCCCCACGGGTGCCGACGCGGGAAGAATGCGCTCCCGCCCCGGGGTCGCGAGAGATAAAACGCCCTAATCTGGGGTGCAGATACGCAGACGCTGTAGTTGTAGTGGTTAGAATAGTTGCAAAAAGAACCAACCCTGCGATTAAAAATCTCTGCTTCATAGCAAACTCCCTTTCTACCAGACTGGCAGATTTATCGACTCATCAAAAATTGCCCACCTAGTTTTATAAAAGACCCACATGAAAAAACAGTTGCTAAACTGTCGCGGTGTGAAGATGCCCCCGAATGCGGCAAAAACTCAAACAACTGCGAGGAACATACCCAACCCAACTAATACGCATGATACAAAACCCGCTTGCCGAGTGTCAAGAATTTATACCCAAAATACTATAAAAGATTATATTTTGCATACAATCACAGAGATTAATTTGGCTTTTTGAATCAAAGTTAATCTGTCCGCCCGCTAGCACCGGCCACCAGCGGTGGGTCGTAGCACAGGCTATTAATTACATCCGCTGTTAGCGGCCGTCGGCGTAGCCGATGGGGTCGCGGGAGATGAATCTTCTCAATCGCGGGTGAAGATATCGTGCCCGGTTATTGACCAGCCCGAATTCTTTATCGTGCATGAGTCCCTGATGGCCGAAGTCGCAGAGGCCGTAGGGATTCTCATCGTGGCGGTACGTTTCAAACGCAGGATACATAACCAGCGGATCATCGTCAAAGGCTACAGACTCTCCCATGAGTAAGAAAATTGCGATAACATCCGTTTGCGATACATGCCCACTTCCGTTGACGTCGCCTTCATCGAGTGTAGCAGGACTCAG
>DAOVZK010000024.1 GCA_030635145.1 Planctomycetota bacterium
AAAAAGAGATTTTGGGCAGATTGACAGGAAAAAGAGTGTGAACGCTCACAATTTAGGAAGGGCAGAATGGTTAAACCTGAAACAGGAAAACTGGCTGACGAATTACAGCAAAAGCTCAGTCGCTGCCATGAGATTCTTCGCGGGCTGGGCGGGGTGCTTATTGGTTTGTCGGGCGGAGTAGACAGCACGCTGCTGACAGCTATTGCGGTTGAAACTCTCGGTGCTGAGAAAGTCCTCGCCGCCACGGCAACCGGATTCGTCCATGCCGCCAGCGAAGTTACAGCTGCCAAAAAAGCGGCAGAACAACTTGGGGTGAAACTCATCGAGGTAGACGTCAGCGAATTGGACGCCGCCGAGCTTGCGCGCATCAGCGGAAATCCGCGAGACAGATGCTACTGGTGCAAGAAGTTGATTTTCGGGCATTTTTTAAAATTGGCTGAAACTCATGGATATCCTGTCGTCGCGTGCGGTGCAAATAGCGACGATTACGCTCAGCATCGCCCGGGACATAAGGCTGTCGAGGAACTGCAAATTTCCACACCGCTTGCCGACGCCGGGTTTACCAAGCAAAACATCCGCGACATCGCCCGCCACATGAAACTCGACGTCTGGAACAAACCCCCACAGCCATGCCTCGCCACGCGAGTACCATACGACATAAAACTGACATACGATCTGCTGAACAAAATCGAGGCGGCGGAATCACAGCTGCGACAGATGGGGTTTTCGGATATCCGTTTGCGAGACCATGGGGACTTGGCGAAAATCGAAGTACCAAACGACGAGATTCCACAGGTCATCGAAAAACGCGACGAGATAATCAAAACCGTCAAATCAACAGGGTACAAATACGTCACGCTCGACCTGCAGGGGTTTCGATCCGGTGCGATGGACGAATAGCTCCCGCGGGGGCATAGCGCATAAAAAAAAGTGCGGGCATCGTCGTGACACCCGCACCTTTTCGTTTGCCTATTATTCCCTACTATTCGTCGTCGGGATCTGCGCCGTCATCGTCCTCGCGAGGCGGGGGTGGTCCGTCATCGTCATCGCGGGGCGGGGGCGGTGTGCCATCCTCAGGCCCTTTGCCTTCGGAACCCTTACCATCGCGGTTTTCTGGACCTTTCTTGCCGCATTTCCTTTTACCTTTACCGTGGCGGCGCATCTTTTTTGCTTTTTCACGCTGCTCATCCGTCAAAACATCATTACGAATTTTCTCGTGGGCAGCCCGCATGATCTTGCGACGTTCTTCCCGCGGTTTGTCTTTCGCTTCCTTGCGGGCAGCAGCCATAATCTTTTCGATCTGGGCATTTTGCTCGTCGGTGGTTTTTAATCCCTTGAGGAATTTGTCGCGGTGAGCTTTTCGCCTGCCTTCAAAAAGTTTCTTCGCCTTGTCGCGTTGCTCCTGAGTCAGAACATCCTTATTGATCTTCTTTCGCATGGTGTCATAAATTGTCTTTTTCTCTTCGCGAGTCTTGGCGGATTTGCATTTCTCGGCAGCTTCCTCCTTGAGTTTCTTTACTTCAGCGTTTTGCTCATCCGTCAGATTGAGCTTACTGTACATTTTTCCCATGCCTCGATGCCTACGCTTGCCATGCCGACCTTTACCTTTGTGCATCTTTTTCACTTTTTGCATCTGCTCTTCAGTCAGAACTTCAGACAGCTGTTGTTTGAGGTTTTCGTGAAGCGTCTTGCGGGACTTTTTTATATCCTTCATCTGGGCCTTGGCAGCCTTAACCGCATCCTTGTCGCCGCTTTTCTTTGCTTCTTTCAGGGCCTTGTGGGCATCACTGAGTTTCTGAGTGTTTTCCTTCTTCCAATTTTTCACCGCCTGGCGATGAGTGTCCATGATCTGCTTGAGCTGCTCTTGCTGCTCAGGGGTAGCATCAATAGCGTCGTAAAATTTCTTACTATGCATCTTTCCGTCAGGTTTACACTTTTTCGCCCTTTGACGTTTTCCACGCCCTGGCCCGTCACCTTTACCTGCAGCATCCGTTTCGGCGAAAGAAATGTTTCCCAGAAAACAAACCAGCAGCAACGCCATCAGTAATCTCATTGTCGTTTTCATCATTATTCTCCTAAAATTAGAGTTCCAGTTTCCAGACTAGCCCAAGTCCGACAACAGGGATAACGCCACTTGGATTGGTCTATTGCATAAAAGTTTTATTTTTTTATCGGTTTGTAACGCCAATAATAACTGCAAATAAATTTCCCTGACTGCAAATTTAATCTTATTATTCAGACGCCAACTTTGCTTGTTGCTGTTAGGTGTTTTACCTGATAAATGTTAGTTTGAGTTCAATAAACTCAAATCTTATAAAATAAATAATGCAGCTATAACGCCCTGTATTTAAGGAACTTAGCATTGCAAGAGCGTCGCGAGTAAAAAAATGATCACAAAACGTTCTGGAAAGTCGTTGCTGGTACGCTAAAATCCTGCTGGTGGCAGTCATAAGCTTTTGAAATTACTTGAGTTTGATGTTACTGATTTTGTTGTTTGTAGATTGTTGTTCTTGTTTTTTTGGAGTTTCCAATTGTCAAATATGGGGAATATTAAATTGGGACATACAGGGTGTCTTCTAGAAGGGAGGCTGTTGTGAGCTCTCTAGACAGTTCAGGCTCAGCTGGGAGTCCGCTTACCGTTTCGGGATTGGTTCGTGCGTACATTTTGCGTCATGACCTCAAACCCGGTGATCGCCTTCCGCGGCACGAGGATCTGGCCAACGAGTTAGGTATCGGGTTGCGAAGATTGCGAGAAGGTTTGAGCGTTCTTCGGGATCAGGGTTTGGTTGAAACCAATCGTAAGGGCGGCACGCGGCTGACGCATTCATCGGTCGGACACTTTACCGAATCGATGAGTTGGCATCTCGAGGCCGCCGGTTGCAGCTATGAAGATTTGCTGCGTGCAAGGGCGGTTCTGGAGGCGGCCATCGGCATGGAAGCGGCGGTGTTGCGAACGGACGTTGACATCGAGGCGCTCAACGAGTGTCTCGACCTAATGCGTCGTGCCAAGACTCACGATTTTCATGATGTGGACAAGGCCTTTCACCAGGCGATGCTCGAATGTACGCAGAACCCGGCGATCAAGCTGTTTGGGCAGTTGCTGGAGTCGCAGCTGGAAATGCGAAAACCCGACGACGATTCCGAGGTTTCCGAGGATCATATCGAACGTCAGATCGACGATCATCACAAGATACATCGCTGCATTTTGGACAAAGACCCTGCGGGGACGGCGGAATCTTGCTATCTGCATATGCTGCGAGATGAGCTGTTTGGGAAATATGTCGCTGACAAGTCCAAAACCGATGACTCTTCCACGGATGTAGACTCGCAAGATTACGTCGACGATGAGTTGACGTGACACCCGGCAGGGTGGGGTTCGGCAAAGTTCACTGCCGCGCGTTGTGTAAGATCGTTAGGTTGGTGAAGGTTTTCCTTGCCGCAGCAGCGTCTTGACCAGCCGCGTTACTCCTGCAATCACGAGGGTTGCAGCCAGTATGAACAGCATCAGCCCCCACACATACGTCAGGACATGCCAAAAGTTTCCGTTCATGATATTCCACAGTTCCGTCCATACGGCCCCGACGGCGGCGAAGATTATTGCAATGCCGAATCCTACGATGATCGACGCACGAAAATCGTGACGTACCGGGGCAAACCTCAAGGTAAACACCGCGGAAAAGTACAAAAATCCCGGCACACACCAGTCACCCCAGTCCAGCGTGCCCCAAAGCTCGCACATCCTTCGCAACAGTTTGATCTGATCGACCAGTAAAACCCAGGCGCCGTCCCAGCTGTGCGGAATTTCTTTGCTGACGGCGGTAAGTTCCAGATCGCCCAGTTCATAGATCACCTTCGGAATAACATTCTCGCCCAGATAGTGAACACTCACCACCAGCCCAGCACCACACGCCAACATCGTAAGGACGGTGCAGAACAGCTCGATGGGGAATCCGTTTTTTCCGCTGATGGCGTAGCGGCAGGGGTCTTCGCGGATGTCTTTGGGGCTTATGATTCCGGCGAAGGCGGGTCGGCCGGTCATTAATCGCCCGGTGTTGTAGGCAAGTTCACCGGCGAGCGTTCCGGGGAGCAATACCCAGTCAACCGCAGCTCCGCCGAAACATTTCGTCCAAAAACGATATAACCCCGTCGCAGTTACGAGGATAAAAAACAACCACATTCCAAAAGCAGCATAAATCATCTTTATTCATCCATATACAAGGCATTAGGCAAAAGTTTCTGGTATCTGATTACGTTTTCATTTTTCCAACAATGTTTCAACAATATTCCAACAATTGTAAGATTATCGGCCTGATTTGCTTGAAAAAATCACCCCGAGTTCAGAAACATTTGCTGAATGAGCGTCCCCGGGGGTATCTTTTACAAAAAATGTCCAAAAAAGGGGTTGCAACCAGTAACTGCAATGCTAAAATGATCGATTCCCTGTGGTCGAAGTATATCTACACCCCCGCAGTGCGGGGGGAAGTATTGGAGAAAATAAGTGGCAGTACGCTTGAGATTAAAACGAATGGGCCGTGCTCACCTGAGCTTTTTTAGGTTGAGTGCGATGGATTCACGTAACCCCCGCGATGGACGTGTCATTGAGGAACTGGGATGGTATGATCCCAACGCCAAAGACAACGAAGAGCAGGTTTCGCTGAAACGAGAACGAATTGAATACTGGCTCGGCGTCGGGGCTCAACCCAGCGACACCGTCAGCGATTTGCTTAAGAAAAACGGCATTGCGGTAAAGAGCTAGCTTCATTACAGACTCGGAGTGTTAGATGCCACTACGCGTCGATATATTGACTCTGTTTTGTGAGCTGTTCGAGCCCTTTGTTACAACGAGCATTGTCGGACGCGCTGTGAAAAAAGGTCTGGTTGATATCAACCTGACGAATTTTCGCGACTTTGCCACCGACAAATATGGTTCTGTGGACGACTGTCCCTTCGGCGGTGGTCCTGGAATGGTGCTGATGTGTCAGCCGATATTTGACGCGGTTGAAAAAGTTCGCAGCACCGGGAATCATGGAAAAGTTATAATGATGACCCCGCAGGGGCGCAGGCTGGATCAACCGCTGGTTGAGCAGCTGGTTCAGGAAGAGCAATTGGTTCTTCTGGCGGGGCATTATGAAGGTTTTGACGAAAGAATACGTAGCGGTCTCGTTGACATGGAAGTCAGCCTCGGAGATTTTGTCGTCTCCGGTGGTGAGATACCGATAATGGCGTTAGTTGACGCTATGGTTCGTTTGTTACCCGGAGCGTTGGGTAAAGACGAATCGACAACTGAAGAATCGTTTCAGCAAGGATTGCTGGAATATCCGCATTACACTCGGCCGCGAGAATTCGACGGGATGAGTGTTCCGGAAGTGTTGCTTAACGGTAATCATGCCCGGATCGACGAGTGGCGGTTGAAGCAGGCAGAAGAAAGAACACGCCTGCGACGCCCGGATATGTGGGAAGAGTATAAAAGCAACAAGGAAAAGAAAACCAAATAGTTACTAGATAACGCAGGAGATAACCGTGTCGCAGGAACTGATGAACAAAGCTGTAGCAGGAAGCATTAAAACCGAAGTCCCCGAATTTAGCGTTGGGGATACCGTCAAGGTTAACGTGCGTATCGTTGAAGGCGACAAGGAACGAATCCAGGTATTTGGTGGAGTCGTCATCGCCAAGCGTGGCGGCGGGATCCATGAAACTTTCACCGTCCGCCGCATCGTCAACAACGAAGGCGTCGAGCGAGTATTCCCGATTCACTCACCACGCGTTGACTCCGTAGAAGTCGTTCGCCACGGTAAAACCCGTCGCGCGAAACTTTACTTCCTGCGTGATCGCGTCGGTAAGGCAACCCGCCTTAAGGAAGTTCGCCCGCCAAGCAAGGCTCAGCTGGCAGCCGCCGCCGAAAAAAAAGCCGCCAAAACCGCAAAAGCTGAAGCAGCTACCGAGGCGTAAATGGTTTGGCCCTTTAATACAAAGGGCGACAAACAATCCGGGACAGACCCGCGAAATTTTTCTAATTCAACCAAGGTGATCGGTGCGCGCGGAGAAAAGCTGGCGGCGAAGTTTCTCCGTAAGCGGGGCTGCAAACTTCTGGCGACAAATTATCGCTGCCCGGTGGGGGAGGGCGATATCATTATTCTCGACAAATCAGCTGGCGAGCTTGCGGTTGTCGAAGTCAAAACTCGCAGCGAGGGGCAACGCACGCTTCCGGAGTCGGCCGTCAACGCAGAGAAACAAAAACGGCTGCGAAAAATCGCCAAGTATTATCTCGACACCCACGAAACCGGCGAATTGGGGATGCGGATTGATGTCGTTTCGATTACAATTCCGACTGCGCCCGGTGCCAAGCCGGAAATTCGTCATATTCCCAACGCGTTTTGAGATTTATCCGTAATCAGCAAGAAGAACCACAGATATACACGGATAGACACTGAATGTTTTGAAATTGGCACCAGAAAATATATCCGTGTGAATCTGTGTTAATCCGTGGTTCTCTTTATTTGAAAAGAATTGGAATGTAAATGAAACTAATCGACACACACGCCCATATCGCTCACGGGAGACTTTACCAACAAGTCGACTCCGTCCTTGACCGTGCCGCCGCAGCCGGTGTCGTCGCCACCATATGCGCCGTCGGTGATCTAGCCGAATCCAAAACCGCTCTCGGGTTAGCGCGAAAATACGCGTCGCAAAACGTTTTCTGGATAACCGGCATCCACCCGCACGAAGCCAAAGATGCCCCCGCCGAAACTCCCCGCATTTTGGGCGAACTCTACGCCAAAGAGCGTTGCGTCGGTATTGGCGAAATCGGGCTGGACTATCATTACGATTTCTCACCGCGTCCGCGGCAGCGAGAAGTTTTCGCCACCCAACTGGAAGTCGCAAAAAATCTCAGCGCCGCCATCATTATCCACACCCGCGAAGCCTTCGACGAAACGATGGAAATTCTCCGCAGCAGTGGCGTCGATGGTTCGAGGGTAATTTTTCATTCTTTTACCGGCGGGGAGGATGAGGTGCGAACGGTTTTGGATTTCGGGGCAGCGGTGAGTTTTTCTGGTATCGTTACGTTCAAAAGCGCCGCCGACATCCAACGCGCCGCACTGCTCGTTCCCGACGACAGAATCCTCGTCGAAACCGACTGCCCTTATCTTTCTCCCGAACCGATGCGAAAGATGAAAACCAACGAACCCGCCAACGTCGCGCACGTAGCTGCGTTTTTGGCGAATCTTCGTAATACACCGCCTGAAAACTTCGCCCGGGGAACCACCGAAAACGCGATACGACTTTTTAATCTAAACTTATCGTAGGCTGTTCTAATCGTTGATTTTCTTTCGAGGGGTGCTTATGCTATACGCACAGTTTTTTACAAGAACTTTGTGGGAGCGTTTAGTATGGATACTTTTACGATTCTGGCGGTTCTGATTTCGCTGACGGCGATCCTGACGTATTGCAATCATCGGTGGCTGAAAATCAATCAGACCATAGGGGTTATGGTGGCGGGGTTGTCGGTAGCTGTGTTTTTGGTGATCCTCGGATTCTTCGATTCAGACATTCCCAAAAGCTCTACCGACTGGATGACACACCTTAATTTTCAGCATTTGCTGCTGGACGGGATGCTCGGTTTTCTTCTGTTTGCAGGGTCGCTTCAGGTGGATCTCAAAATGCTGCTGAAACGCAAATGGCAAGTCGGAATTTACGCACTTGTCGGGGTGATCGGATCAGCGTTTATTATCGCATTTATTTTGCACCCGGTTTCAAAAATGATCGGGCTGCAGCTGTCGTTTATGGACTGCCTGCTCTTTGGTGCACTTATTTCCCCGACAGATCCGATTGCGGTGCTGGCGATTCTGCGGAAAGTCGGTGCCCCCAAAGATCTCGAAACCGACATCACTGGCGAGTCGCTTTTTAATGACGGTATCGGCGTGGTGATGTTTATTGTCGTCGCAAAATTGATGATGGGTTCGGATGCCGGTTTTGGAACCGCCATTGGGTTATTCGGAATCGAGGCATTGGGGGGAATCGGATTCGGGCTGCTCATGGGCTTGGTGTGTTCGCGAATTATCCGCAGTGCCGAGGAGCCGTCGATTCAGATATTAGTCACGCTGGCGGTGGCGTCGGCGGGATATTTTGTCGCCCAAAAGCTCCACATGTCGGGGCCGTTGGCGATGGTGGTGTCGGGGATCATTATCGGCAATCACGAAAACTGGCTGACACGGCATTCTCGAATCGCGCTCGATTCGTTTTGGGATATCATCGACAAAGTCGGCAATGCGATGCTGTTTATGCTCGTGGGGTTGGAGGTGCTGGTAATTACGCGCGAGGCCTTGCCGGAACTACCGACGTGCCTGCTGGCCGGGGCCGTCGCCGTTCCGATTGTGCTGCTGGCGAGGGCAATTTCGCTGTATCCACCCGTTCGGCTGCTTGGAATTATCGCACCCCCTCACAAGCACACGGTGCGAATTCTTACGTGGGGTGGGCTGCGAGGCGGATTACCGCTGGCGATGGCACTTTGTATTCCCAAAGCCGCCGACCAAGTCAGCAGGTTGCACATCCACCCGGATCAGGTTACCGACCGGGGGATGTTGATGATGATGACGTATTTCGTGGTGATTTTCTCGATTGTGGTGCAGGGCCTGACCATAAAAAAAGTGATCGCCAGAGGCATGAAAAAAGAGACGCAAACCGCCAAGGGAAAATGAGCGAACTATGAATGAATTTGAATCACAGATCGAGGCGTTCCAACATGATTACGCAAAAATTACCGAGCAGCTCGCCGGCGTGGTGGTGGGGCTTGATACAACTATCGACGGTGTGCTGACGTGCCTGTTGTCGGGCGGGCATGTGCTGCTTGAGGGCGTACCGGGAACGGGAAAAACCCTGCTGGTGCGAACATTGTCCGACGTTCTGGATTTGTCGTTCAGCAGAATTCAGTTCACCCCCGATCTGATGCCAGCCGACATTACCGGCACGGAAATTCTCGACGGTATCGCGACCGGCGACAGGAAATTCCGGTTCCAGCAGGGCCCGATATTCGCCAACCTCGTCCTCGCCGACGAAATTAATCGGGCCACTCCGAAAACTCAGTCGGCTTTGCTGGAAGGCATGCAGGAAAATACCGTTTCGGCCGCAGGGCACTCGCATTGTTTACCCAAACCGCTGATGGTGCTGGCAACGCAGAATCCGATTGAGATGGAAGGTACGTATCCACTACCTGAGGCCCAGCTGGACAGGTTTCAGCTGAAACTTTTGATTCCGAGTCCGAGCGTTGATGAGCTGGCGAAAATTTTGGATCGTACAACATCGGGGGATTCGCAAACGGCAGAAAAAATTCTCGATGCGCCACGAATCGAACAGATGAAGCATGTCGTTCGACAAATCCCGGCGGCCTCGAATATAACGAACTACATCGCACGATTAATCGCAGCTACGCACGGGGACTCACCCGACGCCCCGGAATTGGTGCGCCGATACGTGCAGTACGGCAGCAGCCCGCGCGGGGCACAGAGCATTATGCTCGCCGCCAAAGTCACCGCCCTACGAAGCGGCCGACCGAATGTTGCCTTCGACGATATCGTAACCGTCACCATCCCCTCGCTACGCCACCGATTGATCCTGAATTTTGAAGGCCTTACCGATGCCATATCGCCCGACGAAATCATCGCACAACTTCTCGATGAAATTTCCCGGGACTGATTTTTGGAGGCATCGCATTTGCAGGGGCGGCCATTGCCGACGATCTTTAGGGGTGCTAGTTTACTGGTCGGCAGTGGCCGACCCTACGGTGCCATCACTGCATTAGTGCGTCAGCGCGTAGGCGAAAATATTCACGCCCAGCCGCAGTGCGTCGATGTCGGAATAACCGCGGTTGTATGCGAATCCCAGTTGCTCCCAACCAGCCGCCAAGCCCAACGGCGAGTAGATTACCCCTAAATGTCCGTCGATTTTGATTCCCTCGATCAGCGGGGCCGAAAGTTTGCCGCGTTCGGCGTTGACAAGATCGGTGTATCGAACGGTTTTGATTGTGTACGGCATTTGATACAGCGGCGAGTCGGACGATAGAACTTCGAGCTTCAATTTCGGCAGCACGCGAAAAATTTCGCGTCGGAAGGCTACATCGAAGGCTTTATTCCCGGCCGCTGCGTCGGCGACCAGCACACCGCCACCACCAAGATACGTTCGCAGCTGCTTGATGTCCCGCTCGGAAAATTTGAAATCGCTCAGCCCCGTCATATACAAAACCGGATGATTAAAAACGTCCGCGGCCGACAGGTCAACGACCTGTCGCTTAAACTGCACATTCAGCGTGGTGTTATTCTGGATGTACTTCATCAGATTCCCCATGGCGTGGGGGGTTGGGTCCCAGTCGCCCGGATGCGAAATCTGTGCAACGACAAGCCCATCGCGGGCGAGTTTATTTTGCTCGGGGTAGATTACCTTGGTTTTCCACGCGCGGGCATACTCAAAATTTGCCAGCACCATCGTAATAAGATTCGTCCCCAGCTTCAGCCCGTCGTCGCGATGATACAGCGTCCCACCGTCAATTGGATTATTCACAACGTCCCAAGTACAATTCAGGTCGACCTCCGAGAGAATAATCGCGGGGCGTGTCCCGAGATAGACGGCCTTGATGATAGGGGGAATGGTGCGAATTTCGTCGCCGTTGCGACGGACGCGGACGCTGTCGATTTTGAAGCAGCTCGAAAACAGCGGCGAGTCAGTATCGAGATTCTTTAGCGGCCGCTTGGGGAAAATTTTTGCAATGTTCCTTTTCGCTGACTCGTAAAATTCCTTTCGCCCGCACTGTGCATGCAGCACCAGCGTTCCGCCATCGTAAAGATAGCGGCGGAGTTTGGCGACGAGCTTGTCGGACAGCTCCGGCATCGTTGTCCACCCGGTGATATACAGAATCGGCAGCTCGGTGGGATCCCACGAAAACGCCCCGAGATTCGTGGTCATGTAGCGGTATCGGATATTCAGCTTTTTGTTGGCGTAACCCATTAACCGTTCGATGTCGACCTGCGTAGTGGGGAACCCGGCGGCGCGAACGCGTCGAGCGTTTACGATGCGAAATTTCGGGCCCGTCAATTCGATCATCCCGACGAGAGCAGGTGGGGCAGGTTGGCGTTTTTTTTCGCTTCGCCGCAGGGGAGTTGCCGGCAGCGGTAGGGGGGGGAGGCTTTCCCCGCCGGTGCGGCGATGCGGTTTTGCTTTGGGCCGACGAACTTTCGGATTTTTGAAATCTTCCCCGCGGGTGCTGGAAACCCCGAACACGCCCAGCAAACCCACCACGACTATCGCCAAAAGTATTGTTCGTTTAGACGTCATTGTTCATTTACTCTAACGTATCGGCAGCGACCGCGTTGCAAAATTTATAGAAAATTTGCGACGGTTACTACGCCCCGGGAATTTGCCCTTTTCGCCAGGCCTTGAGGTCGTCTTCCCACGCGGTTTTTTTATACTCACCGGCGAGGAAACTTATGCGACGGAGGCGGTCGGTGGGCATATCTTCGTCGGCGCAAAGTTCGCTGTACATGTCTGGCTCCTGCGTTTTTATGTAGTCGATAACCTGCGTTTCAAAAAACGGCACGTCGTCGAGTTTCAGGTCGTCGAACTCTCCACACCCGGCGATGGCGATGGCGAGCACCTGATCGATGGCGCTCATCGGTTGGTACTGCGGTTGAATCAGCAGTCGCACCATTCGCTGCCCGCGGTCGAGCTGCCGTTGGCTGGCCGCGTCGAGTTCCATGCCCAGCTGTGCGAAACTTTCCAGTTCGCGAAAGGCTGCTAGTTCCAGACGCAAAGACGCCGCGACTTTTTTCATAGCCTTGATGGCGGCTTTGTATCCGACGCGGCTGACGGAAATGCCAACGTTGATCGCCGGTCTCACTCCTGCGAAAAACAGCGACGGTTCGAGATATATTTGCCCATCGGTAATCGAAATTAAGTTCGTGGGAATGTACGCCGACACCTCGCCTTCCTGCGTTTCGCAAATCGGCAGGGCGGTCATCGATCCGCCACTGTTTGGCAAGGCGAAAACTTTCAGCGAGTCGGCGTCGTCCATTTTTTTCAGGTCGCTGCAGGCATCATTAAATCCAAGCGGCCCGAGATATTTTTTAATTTTACCGTCGGCCGGTGCGAGTTTTTCGGGGTCGGAGTCTTTCGGTGCGATGACGTATTGCACGGCGAGTTTGCTGGCGCGTTCGAGCAGCCGCGAGTGAAGATAGAACACATCGCCGGGGTACGCCTCGCGGCCTGGTGGGCGGCGAAGCAGCAAAGAAATCTGCCGGTACGCGGCGGCCTGCTTGGATAAGTCATCGTAAACCACCAGGGTAGCCCGGCCTTGATACATGAAATGCTCGGCGATACTGCATCCGGAATATGGTGCGATGTATTGCAGCGTGGCCGCGTCGCTGCTGGCCGCGGATATGACGATTGTGTAGTCCATCGCGCCGCGTGAGCGGAGGGTTTCTACGACGTCGGCGACGGTCGATTCCTTTTGGCCGATGGCAACGTAAATGCAGATTACGTCCGAGTCGCGCTGGGCGATAATGGTGTCGATGGCGATGGCGGTTTTGCCGGTTTTGCGGTCGCCGATGATGAGTTCACGCTGCCCGCGGCCGATGGGGGTCATGGAGTCGATTGCCTTTATGCCCGTCTGGAGCGGTTCGTCGACGGGCTGGCGGTCGGGAATTCCGGGAGCGGGGCACTCAACAGGGCGTGAGTCGGTCGCGTTGATTGCACCTTTACCGTCGAGCGGATTGCCAAGCGGATCGATAACCCGCGACAGCATTTCTTCACCGACGGGAACGTTCAGCAGGCGGCCGGTCCCGCGGACGACCTCCCCAGCTTTTACGTTTTCGCTGCCGGTGTAAATTACCGCGCCGATCGAATTGTCTTCGAGATTGAACACCTGGCCCATCGCGCCGGACTCAAACTCGATCATCTCCCCGGCCATCGCATCCGACAAACCGAAAATCTGCGCAATGCCGTCGCCTACTTCCAACACACGGCCGACACGGGCGACGTCCAATTTGCTGCGGTAGTTGGTGATTTCTTCGCGAAGTACGCTGGTTATTTCATCGGCACGAAATTTCATACTCTAGTTTTCCTTGCTTATATTCTGTATCATGCGAGCGATTTCACCGGCGGCGGACAAGTCGTATACCATATCGCCAAGTTGTACAACCATCCCGGCCAGGACGCAGGAATCCACGACGTTGTGAATTAGCGGTGTAATATCCAACCGAGTGGCGAGGGTGTTTTTTAGATTTTCGATTTGCTCGGGGTCCATCGCAACGGCCGTCCGAACAGTCACATCCACAATGTTCATTCGCTGCTTCAACAGAGCGTCGTAAGAATCGGACACCGCAGCGATAAGCATCAGCCGATTGTTCCTCGCCAGCACTCCAAGCAGCGAAGCTATCACGGGCGAAACTTTTGGATCGTCGCGGCCGGTACCGAAAATTCGTTCGACTAATTCCACACGCTGGTTTGCGTTTGTCGTCGCCGACACGAAAAGTTCCCGAGCCCCGTCAATGCCACCAATAAGTTTCGCCAGTGCCATTAACTCATCGCGAATTTGCATGGGGTCGTCGTCGGTTAGTGCGTCGAGTAGGGCGGCGGCGTATTCGTCTGCCAATCGGAGCAAATCCGGATCCATGACCGTCTGGTTTTGCGCATATGCGATCATGGTGCATCCGACCTTTCGGCGATTTTGCTGCAGGCATCGTCGATAAGACGCTGGTGATCCTCGGGGGTGAGGTTGCTTTGCAGAACTTCGGTGGCGATTTGGGCGGCGAGGTTTGCCGTTTCGCGTTTGAGTTCTTCGCGAGCATCGTTGGTGGCGTTTGCAATATCGTTCTGGGCAACGGTCGCGACCTTAGCGGCCTGTTGGTGGGCATCATTCATAATTCGCTGCGTTTCGGCGGCGGCAATTTTGCGTGCCTCCTGCAGCATCTGGTCGGAACGCGCATCGATATCGTTCAGCCGTTCGTTGTAGTCTTGCAGCATTTCTTCGGCGGTGGCTTGGCGCTTTTCGGCATCGTCGATTTTCGACTGGATGTCATCCTCCCGCCGCCCAATTCGCTCGACTATCGGTTTCCACGCATATTTTCCAAGGATTACGAAAAGTATCAGGAAAATTACAAGCGACGCAATCGCCTGCCCAAGATCGCCCACGTACGGAGTTTCCGCGACAGCGAAATTGGCAACGCCAAAAACGATGACGCCCAAAATTACAAGGCGAGTGATGCTCAAGTTTTTAATCGGGTACTGCATAGGTTTGAAAATCCGATTGCATGTAGCGTTAGACGATTTTCAGCACGGCGATGAGGGCAACGACAATTGAAAAGAGCATCGCGCCTTCGATCATTGCGGCCGTGACGATCATGGGTGCGAACATCGAACCGGCGGCTTCGGGTTGGCGGGCCATCGATTCGATACAGTGTCCACCGACTCGCGCAATGGCATAACCACCACCGATGGCGGCGAGTCCTGCGCCTATGCAGGCACCACCAACGGCGAGTCCGGTGCCCGTTGAAATTTCACCCTTCTCGGTGATGTTTGCATGGGCTGGGGCTTCTTGTGGAGTGTCGGCTGCCATCAAGCAGCACGGGAACGAAAGTACGACGAACGCTACGACCAAAATTTTGATTGCCTTATCCATAAGTGTGTCTCCTAGAGTCTGTTGGAAAAAGTTAATTGCAAATTCGTAAGTTGTAAATCTAATGCGACGGTTCTGCGTAAATTCCTAGAAACATCGCGGTCAAAAAAGTGTATATATAAGCCTGCAAACCGGCTACCAGCAGTTCGAGAACTTCAATTAGTACGCTGCCGATGATGCAAACCGGCCCAATATAAAAGAAATGCACCTCATTTGCAACAGTTGCGTCCATTGCGGTGGTGTAGGCGGAAACCAGCGTCTGGACGATAAACATCATCATCACGGCCAACATCATGTGCCCGGCGATCATGTTGGCGAACAAACGTACCATCAGCGAGAAGCATTTGGCAAACACGCCGATAAGTTCGAGGGCAGCTAACGGGACGGCCATGATTTTTCCGGTTGTTCCCGGGATATGCGGTGCGAGAGACAAAAACCACAGCAGGGGCGACAGCGGCAGAGCGGCGAGCGTTGGTAGTTTGCTGCGTTGGGCAGCCTTGTAAAGACCCGAACCGATAATCGCAATCGCCGCCAGCAGCGCCAATGCTCCGCATACCGTAAGAATGCTTGTGGGCGTGTGGCCGACGGGATATTTTCCGCCGGTAGCCCAGTACGAAATCGCGGAAAACGGCAAGAGGCCCGTGAGGTTCATCCCGAGAATGAAAACGAACACCGTCAGCAGAAACGGTAAGAAAACCATCGCCTGCTGTTTGCCCATCGACGGGACTGCAATTTCGTCGCGGACGAAAAGCACGATAACCTCGATGATACTTCCGCCGATGGAGCGTTTGGGGCCTCCGGGTAATACTACAGCTCCGCTGCTTCGCATTGCCACGCAACGGCGCGACAGGATCGGCAAGAACACCAGAAGCACGGCGGCCACGAGTAGCATGCTGGCGATCCCGCTGGACATCCACGTGATTTCCATTCCGCCGACGGTTATGGAGCACCCCGGCCAGGGGGTATCGACGACGTGATCCAGAATGCTAACCGAACCCAGCACTATTGTGTGACCTCCTGCTTGGACAGCTGTCTAAGTGCGCGGACGATCCAGATGCATTCCAACCCCAAGGCTGTGGCGTAGGTGATGAGCATCCAGACGGTCATGATTTTTGCAGGGAGTTTTGTGATATACCACAGCAGGGCGGTTAGAGCGGGGCAAAGCAACATTCGTAACATGCTGCTGGCGAGAAATACGGTCGAGGCCATGCTGGCACCGCGGGCGGCGCTACGGGCGGTTAAAAATCCCGTGGCAATCATTACGAGCAGCACAGCTGCGACGGCGACAAGCTCGGCCCAGACGGCATCCCATCGGCCGACTAACCATGTCGGCAAAATTCCGAATAACGAAATCACAGCTATTGGTGGAGCGACCCACAACAGCAGCGACTTCAGCGTAATGTTCAGTTCCTTTTGTTCCATCAATCATTACCGTTTTTATTTTGCGATTGGTTTTCGGATGTATCTGCGGGCGGTTTGACCTGCAGTATCAAACGGTAGAGAGCTCCGGCGAACCCCAACGCCAAACCGACAAGCATAAACAGCGGAAACGTGCCCAACCAAGCGTCCAGCCCCCACCCACCGGCGACGAAGACTCCGATGATTACGAAGAACTCCATTCCGCACGTGATGTATCGAAACCTGTCATCCTGTTGGCCGAAAATCTGCATGCTCTACCAATCCATTAACTGTAGAGCAATTAACGTTTAACCTGCAATATGCCTTCTGGCTGCGGCGCATCT
The DNA here is from genome assembly GCA_030635145.1 of Planctomycetota bacterium. Lineage (GTDB taxonomy): Bacteria > Planctomycetota > Phycisphaerae > SM23-33 > SM23-33 > DAOVZK01. Next base: position 16,402 of record DAOVZK010000024.1, read on the forward strand.
TAATCGTTAACTGCTCTAGTGTGTACGAACACCGTAGAGGATATTACGGCAGGGCATCAATGTCAAGAATACCGCCTCAAAATGCATAAAAATTGCGATTTGAAAATTCCAGGCTGCGGTGGGGGGGGGGGAGATGTTCTCGAAAGTACAAATAAAAAACCTAAGCAGATCCGCATGGAACCTGCTTAGGAAATGATTATTTCCGCCACAGCAAAGGGCAGAAAAACGGATACCGGATGTGAGCTTATCCTCATCCGGTAAGTTAGAGGCGTCTCGGGGGCATGCTCAGGGACCCACCGAGGACCTAAAATTCCATTGTTAAAAAGCGGCAAACAAAACGGAAAATTCACCCGGAGAACAGGGCATTCGCTCTGCTCTCCGGGGTCCATCCTTTTGGAACAAATCTATTATTTGGTAGATTTTTTTCTGAGTCTACGTGTGACAATTCCTACCATACCGACACTGAGCAGAACCAATGTTGCCGGTTCCGGAGTGATATCTACCTGAGCGATGTAGATGCGGTTGTCAGGGAGGTAGACGTCAGTCAACTGATCGTAAATTCCATCGTTGTTAGCATCAAAAAATAGGTTGCCTGACCCATCGACACTGAACATGATTTCCACGGGGTTGATCTGCGAAGCCCCGGCAGCAGCACCGAAGTCGTAGAAGACTACTTCGTCGATGAGGCTTGTTCTTTCCGTAAGATTACCAAAATCGAGGTCGAGACGAATAACCTGCTGCTGCGTCCATTCGTTGATGTCAAAATCTTCGGAACCATAAGCACCAAGACCAGAGATAACACCACCATCTGTGGCATTTTCTGCATATGTGGAGCGATCCATCATGGCGTCCTGATAGAGATACTCGAGAACCTGCTGGTTGTCATCGAGAAGCAATTGCTTGATTGCGGGGTTAAGCCTGATCTCCTCAGCCGACTTGCCGGGGAAAATGTTCGCCCACAAGCCGCTGCCGTGGCTTTCCGGATCGACTTCGCGGATTTCCATAGCAGCTGCGATAGTAGCAAGGTCAGCATTGCTGAGTGTTTTGCCGCCGTACTGGAACCAATCCTTCCAGGCCTGGTTTACGGCAGCATCATAATCATGTGTGCCCTCGTTATATTTTCCAGGATAGCGAAGGCCGCTAATCGGATCAGTGGCAAGGTCGCTGTAGATATCGTTAGACTGCGCAACCTGCGGATTCGAGTTGTTGCTTTTGTCAGTACCGGAGAATGTCTGAACATCCTGGTTCCACTTACCGTCATGAATATAGACGTCCATTGTTACGTTGCTGCGGGGGGCGTTGCTTCCATTGACATTGTTTTTGTTTGTCAACCAAGCCATAGCGTAACCGTTACGGTCGCCATATTTTTCACGGTAATATGCCGCCAATTTTCCATCGTCAGATACACCACCAGCACCGGAATTGCTGTTGTATTTATCCTTGGTGTAGAAATCTTCCGGGGAGTTGTTCCACTGGCTGTAGTTCATGTAGAATCCCATGCGGTCTTCTTTCTGAGTCAGCCAATAGTTGTCTTCAGGCTTAGTGGGATCGGCCGCAGGATTATACTCCGTCGCCCAGTTCATGGGAGACGACGGTTTGTCGACCGGGAAACTCGATGGAGACCAGTTGATATCCTGATTGTGCATGGTACTGCTGGAGCGTGTCGACCACCAGTTCTTGAACACGCTGATTCTCTGGTCACCGGGATTCAGGATACCGTTGTTGTCAGTATCGATAAAAATGTACCAGTCTTTCACGTAATCTGAGCGAAGTTCGCGATAACCTGAGTACTCTACCGGTTCATACGGTGGTGGGGGAGTAGTAGCTGCAAAAGCAGCACTACCGGCAAAAAACAATACCAGCAGCCCCAGAATCATTACCTTTGTTTTGTTTGAGCATTTCATTTTGAGCATTCCTTTCGGCTGAGCTTTTTGCACAGCAACTTCTTCCCGCCCGGATTCTCTGATTTTCCAGACCTCGTTTTTATACGGTTTTTAGTTAAAACTTTTGCTGTCGTCTACTTACCGTTTTCGTATAAGTAACCATCGGATTTTGCGCAGCATCTCTGCAAACACAAAACCCACCAAAACAGGGCAGGGGATACGCTTCCCGCAATTACAAACCTGCAATGGCAAAGTAATTTCAATCCAATTGTCAAAAAGTCGTCAAAACTAACGTTGGGAGATTGAGCTGAGGCGTGCGAAAGCGTCTGTTAGACATTTTCGATTCATTTCATTATCACAATTTACAATGAGCCTGAGCATCTTTTTACCAAAATCTCCTAAGTTCTCCTAAAATTTCCAAATCCGTGCCGAACTCAATCGGCGGCGACCATTTCAAAACGTCCTGAGTGTGCCCGAAGGGATGAGAATCCGGACACACCAAGACCACTGAAATGTTATTATCGTTTTGAGCCGGACCCCACAGGTACGCAAACCGCACCCGTCAGTACCACGAATTCACTTGAGCAGCAAATCCATGACAAAAGTTCGAGCATAAATTTTCTTGTCTCCTCTAACATTTTTTCCAAATTTTCCAATCTGTAAGGCGAAGGCGATAACTGAGCTGAGCAAACCACCTAAAACATCGCCGAGCATAGCGACTCAATGGTCCACCGCCTTGCTTAACCAGACGAAACTTTCACGAATACGGACACCAAAATATGTCCGCCACATGCAACTGAATAATCAGCATTTCAACCGATTTGAGCTATTTACATGTGATTTGCAAAAGAAAATTCACAAAAGAGGAAAACCGCGCCGAGCGAGCCTGAGCCTTTTCGAGCAAATATCCCATCTTTTGCATACTCCGTTTGCAGTCTTCAAACACACTCCGTCTGAGAGCATAGTTAGTTTACCCCGATATATCAGAACTGTCAAGCAGAAAAGGAGGATTTATCTGGCATGTCGAATAAAAAATCCGCTGTGGTATAAATGTTCAGAAAAAGAGGCCTAGAAAAATTAAGGCTTTTTTTGACACAGTGGGGACTTTTAGTGCTATACAGCGAAAAAATAATTTTGCCAATATATGTATGCCCCAGATTAAACGTCCGATAATATAGGTTATGTGACGTAAGTGCTTTTACGAAAGGGGCTTATGGTTTTTGGGCCAAATTAATGAGATTATTGACTATTTTCAATCCAAGCTCCTGTAGCATTTTCAGGTCATCGGCCGGGCGTTGCCCAGCTGTCGTCAAATAGTTTCCAATCATACAGCTGGTGGCACCTGCGGCGAAAATGCGGTTTTGCATTGAACCGAGGGTTTTCTCTCGGCCGCCGGCGACTTTTATGTCAAGATCTGGCAACATCAGCCGGTAAATGGCGATAATCGTGAGGATTTCCATTTTCGGTAAAGTTTCGAGCTCACCAAGCGGAGTTTCCGGGATCGGCGATAGAAAATTCAGCGGTACAATGTCGGGTTTGACGACATCCCGCAAAGTTTCAGCCAATTCGATCCGATCCGCCCAAGTTTCGCCCATTCCAAATAAACCACCACTGCAAATCTTGAAACCAGCGTCCTTTGCCACTTGCAGAGTTTTCAGTTTGGACTCGTAAGTATGTGAAGATACTACGGTTGAAAAAAAGCTGCGGGATGTTTCCAGGTTGTGGTGATATCGGGTGATCTTGGCTGCGGTTAGCATTTCAGCTTGTTGCTGGGAAAGCTCGCCAAGCGAGGCACAAATGCCAATCTTGGACTCCATTTTGCTGTAAATATCGCCTGACGCTTGAATTACGTCATCTATATCGCGTTTTGCGGGCGTTTTTCCGGAATTTACTATACCGATCGAAGCCGACCCAAGCTCCGCAGCATCTTCGGCAGCCTGAAGCATTTCTGAGACGGGCGTGCGTTTGGATTCCGTTAGATTCGGGGCAGAAACCCCTGACTGAGCGCACCATTTGCAGTCGTTCGGGCAGGCCCCGAGTTTTCCCGGGACAATGGAGCACAATCGCACCTGATTGCCAAATCGGGCCCGACGTACCTCCCCTGCCAGCTGCAGCACTACTTCTGCACCCCCCTGTTGCGACATTTCCACTAAAAAAAGAGCATCATCCCGGGGCAGTGGATTTCCGCCCAGGACGTGCTCTTTGATTTGTTCAAATTTCGACAATTTATTGCAACTCGAAGCTATCGTGCTGCTCTGAATACTGTAGCCAAATTGACCGGGCGAGTAACGGGCAGCACTCTGTTTCTGACAGCGTCGATGCTGTAGGCCATCAGCTTCTGGTTTGGCACATCAATGATGTAGACAATATCCTGTGAACTGCTTGCCTTGCCGTTAAGCATAATGTATCGCCCTGCCGGGGCCCTACTGTTGGAATACGCCAACGCCGCGTCATCATTGTCAAGCGAGCTGACAACCATAATACCCAGCAAGCCCGCGGTCAAAAGAAGCACTACTATAAGCAGATTTTCGTTATTTTTAATCATTTTCATTCTCCTGATGGGGGCTTAGCGTGTGATACTAAAATCGCTCGGCAACGTTCGTTTACTTAGCGGTTCCAGTTTCTTTCGCCCACTGTTCCATTTCCACACCGCCATCTGCTGAGTGGCCAGATCAATAACGCAAAGAGCATCGAGATCCTTATTAACCTTGGTGGTCACAGCTACGTAGTTCGTTTTTGGGAAAGGTGTACCCTGCTGCGCTTGTGCCTCGGGCATACTGGTGCTTACCAGCACTCCAATCAAGACGACATTCACGCATAGCAGCGTAATGATCAAAATTTTCCGGGTTTTATCCATTCTCAAATCTCCCATCTCGGCCGCCATATAAACTGTGTCTTTCGGGGGCCGTACCCGTATCAGACGTTTTGGTAATCAGTAGCGGTTTCAAAAGCTAAAGACACACCCAAGCTCGCAACGTTAGCCAAAAAATTCTTGATCAGCAAACACGATAAGCACGAACGTTCGGCAAGTTTAATCTTCCTGGTGCGATCTTTTGGACGATTTCATCGCCACCGCCAACAAGCCAACGAGGAACACGAGAAGAAGAATCACGCCCTTCCAGTAAAGAGACATTTCTTCCAGTTCAGGACATTCAAAGCCGTCCCCATCGGCCGCCGCTGCGGTGCTGACCAACAGACACCCCAAGGCAAGCGACATTATCGCTGATTTTGTTGTAATCGATTTCCTTATCATGCGTTGCATTATACGCATATAGAACATCGGACACAATCCCCCATAACTTGTAGACGAAAAAAAATGCTGCGATAAAATTCTCCCCCAAAGCGGCTGGGTTAGAGCATTTTAAGGTTGAGATGCGATTGTACTGCGTTAGCGAGGACAAGTTTGTCAAGGACGCTGAAGCAGACATAGTAAGCTATGTCGATGCAAGCGGACGCAGACACACGCCGCCACAGCTAGCAGGACGGTTGCAGAACAAGCTTAAAATGCTCTAGAGCAAATCCGTAATATCCCTCGCCATTTTCGCGAATTCAGAACTTGGGACTCCGATAGTCTCCCATTTTTTGCTGCGAGGCTTGGCGGCGGTGAGATAGTCTTTTAGTGTGACCCCCATGAATGCGTAGTAATTTTCTCGGAAGAAATGCAGATCATCGAACGGTGAATTTTCTGGTGGGCCCTGCAGCCAATACGCAAAAACGAAAACACCCCTGAAATTTTCCCTGAAGATTTTTTCCCAGTGCATCAACCCTTCGACGTCTTCTCGCATGACCCAGTTCTCCCATGCTTTTACCCCCCTGCGTTTTCGGCCGGGTATTATATCCGGAAACTTTCGGCCTTTAACGTCTACCAGTAAATTGCCCCCGGTTTCGCTGTAAACCACAAAATCGAAGCTTTTTAGCTTTATCGATTTAAACAACGCCCTTTTCTTCTCGTCTACCCCCACGTACGGAATGCCTTTTGTGCGAAGGTAGTCTTCAAACGCTGCTTCGTAATGTACGGATCTCTTAACCATAATCTATTGCATATATTTTTATATGTACACATCAACCAATGATTAAATAATCATGCTTTTATGAAATCATATGAGCATGAAATTTAATATGGATTTAAGCATACTTCTTCCCGCTAAGATTTATCCATTCCCCCGAGAACACCCCGTGGGTTAGCGAGAAATTCCACCACCGAAACATCACCCTGCCCCCCGGACTGCAAATCCTTAAGCGACACCCCGTCTTTGCGAACGATAACGCCCAAGCGGGCTCCGCGACGATTAGCCTCTTTCAGCTGTTTACCGACATTTTGCCGCTTAAACGCGTAATCGGCTGCAAATCCATCCCTGCGAAGCTGCCCGACGATTTTCATAACATCGCAGAATGCATCTTCCTCGCCATCTATCACAAAAAAGTCCAGCTGGCTCCCCAGCACTTCCGCTGGTATTTTGTCTTTTTCCTGCAGCAGAATCCCCAGCACAACGTCGCCCATTCCGAAGCCAGTTGCACCGACGCTTGGTCCGCCAACGACTTCGAGAAGCCTGTCGTATCGGCCTCCACCGGCGAGAGCACGTAGCGAATTTTTGCGATCAAATACTTCATACACAACGCCCGTATAATACGCCAACCCGCGAACAATCGTCATGTCCAGCTGTGCGTAGTCGCTAATTCCCATCTGCTCGAGCTTGACGAACAGCTGCTCCAGTCTGCCGATTTCTTCATCGAGCGCACTGTCGCGAGCAGGAAAAATTTTTCGTATCTCGTCGATGGTTTTCGTACCTTGCAGCGTCATCGCCACGCCCAGCGAGTCCACACACAACCCCGCCGTTTCGACAAGTTTCGCGAATCCGTCGGCGTCAACTTTGGCGGTCTTGTCCAGCAACGCCAGTCCCGTATCGATCTGGTCGTCGGCCAATCCGCCCGTTTTCAGAGCAGCTACGGTTATCGGCCTTGAGCCGATCCGCACGCACGCGTCGTCGGGTGTGAGATTTACTTCACGCAAGAAGTCGACCGCCACGAAAATGCATTCGGCGTCGGCCTGGATGTCGTCAACGCCGATGACGTCTACGTTCCACTGGAAGAATTCTCGCAGCCGCCCTTTTTGCGGATTTTCGGCACGGCACAAACGCGGAACCGCGAACCACTTTATCGGGCGAGGTAGCGAATTTATCTTCGCCGCCACCATCCGCGCCAGCGACGGGGTAATTTCCGGCCGAATCGCAAGGTTCCGCCCTCCCCTGTCGGTGAAATTAAACAGCTGCGACGCAATCTCATCACCGCTCTTGACGGTAAACAAATCCAGATATTCGAAAATCGGCGCGTCGTACTCCTCGAACCCGTTGCGCAGCGACACTGCTCGCCACGCATCGGTTATGTAGTTTCTGACCCGCATCTCGGCGGGGTAAAAATCGCGAGTACCTTTTACCGCCTGAAATTTTTTTCGCTTCTCTGCCATCAGATTCTTTTCAACATGATTACGTTATTCAAAACTCTGCGACCCCAGCTGCCAGAGTGTAGCACAATCGCTCGACTACTTCCGCTTTTTCTTCGGGGTTTTCTTTTTCGATTTCGACGGCAATGTTACATGCCCGAGCTTGATAAGATTTTCACGCATGCCCTTCTTGGTAACCCCCGCCAGCTCCGCACGGTGCTTGACCATGTCGCGTTCGTAGACGGCAACGCCCAGCGTTTTGCGAGCGTAGGCATCGAGCTGTTCGGGCGTGAGAAATTCTTCCTGGTATCCGAAGTCTCCACCCGTGGCCTCGCAGCCGTCATAGTCGTAGTTGCGGCAAATCAGTGGGCGATTTTCGTATATCGTGCAGCGGTGGTTTTCGTCCAGCATTTGGCACTTGTTTTCGATCTGGATGTACCAGTCGTCGTCCTCGTCGATATGCACGCTGACACCTTCGTGGCAAAGATACCACCTGATATCCTCAAACTCGTCATACTCGTCGGGCTCGTCAATTTCAAAACAGAAATATTGACAACACAAAGCCTTACAATTGCCACAAGGGTCGCTCATTAAAATTTCTCCACAATTTTCCACCAGTAATATCGAGGTTTTCTACCTGAAATAGCGATATTTTCCGGTAATTCCGGTGATAAAAAAACTTTTGGGGGCGATTATAGACAATAATCACAAAAAATCTCGAAAAAATCAACATATGGGGAGTAATTTTCTAATCAAATCGTTGAATTGAGGAATTTTATCGCTCGCCTCCAACACAGAATTTCTTGACAACTATTTCGGAGGAGGTATAATTTTCGGTGGCCAGGTATATGAAAGAGGTAATGATGCGGAAGTGCAAAACAAATTGCAAGAGCGTGACTGTGCAGGAAACGCTCACTCTCCGCGCAGGTGGTATTACCAGCTACCCCTTGTAGTATGCCTCAGGTGTAGCGGACGCTGTATTTTTTTATTACATGTGCCCTGAGGTTTTACCCCTCAGGGCATTTTTTTTATTACTGAAGTGTTTCCCCTGGATTTTATCGGCTTGGTTTCTTTTGATTTCCAAACGTTTATTTGCGTCTGAAAAAAGATGGCCGGGGAAATGCGATAAAAGCTTCTGCCGGGGCAATTTTCTAACTTACAGCACGAGGATGCTTGGCGTTCTGCGAGCATATCGTGTACTATTACTACCGATTTAACCTTTGATTACAGATAATGTGGAGCCATATGCAATGACTACCCAAAAGACAAGAATACAAACATACGATACGACACTGCGAGATGGCACCCAAACTCAGGGCGTGAGCCTTTCACTGAAGGACAAGCTCGAAGTCGCCGAGGCGCTCGACGCTTTGGGCGTGGACTACATAGAGGGCGGATATCCGCTGAGCAATCCCAAGGACGAGCAGTTTTTCGCGGAAATCCGCAAGATGACTTTCCGCAATGCGAAGATCGCTGCTTTCGGCATGACGCGCCGTAAAGAAATTAAGGCCGCCGACGATGTCGGTATGCAGGCACTGCTAAACAGCGAGGCCCCTGCCGTTACCATCGTCGGAAAAAGCTGGAACCTGCACGTTACCGATGTGCTGCGGGTTAGCGAGGACGAAAATTTGCGAATGATATTCGACTCGGTCGAGATCATGGCAAAAGCCGGCCGCGAAGCAATCTACGACGCCGAACATTTTTTCGACGGATATCGCGCCAACCCGGACTTCGCCATGAAAACCCTGCAAGCTGCCCACGACGCCGGAGCACAGGCGTTGGTTTTGTGTGATACCAACGGTGGATCGCTGCCTGAGCAGATTACGCAGATATTGCAGGAAATCCGTAAGGTTCTCCCCGACGCCGTTCTGGGCATCCACTGCCATAACGACTCCGACCTTGCCGTCGCCAACACCCTCGCCGCTGTCCGTGCCGGCGTCACGCAAGTTCAGGGCACCATAAACGGAATCGGCGAACGCTGCGGAAACGCCGACTTAGTGTCGGTGCTGGCGAACCTTGGAATAAAGATGGGCTACGACGTATTGAAGGATGGCTCGATGGAAAATCTGACATCGACGTCGCGGTTCGTATACGAAATCGCAAATTTGAACTTCCGCGAAGGCCAGCCGTTCGTCGGATCGAACGCATTCGCGCACAAAGGCGGCATGCACGTCCACGCCGTTCAGCGAAACGTGGACACCTACGAGCATATCAGCCCGGACGCCATTGGCAATAAGCGACGCATTCTCGTCAGCGAGCTTTCGGGCATTAGCAACATCGCCGCTACCGTGCCGGCAAAGTTTAACATCGCCGAAGACAAAACCGCCCAACGCCACATCCTCAAAACCATCATGGATCTGGAAAACGAAGGTTACGAATTCGATGCCGCCGAGGCGAGCTTCGAAATGATCGTTCGCAAGACCCTCGGTGGAAAATGGTACCGCAAGCTGTGGGATCTCGATCATTATCGGTGCGTGATTTTGCGGCGGCACAACGAAGAAGCGTTGACGGAAGTCACGACTAAGCTGACGATGGACGGCGAATCGCTTCACACTGTAGCTGAAGGCGACGGGCCGGTCGACTCGCTGATGAATTCGCTCAAGCTCGCACTTCGCAAAAAATATCCCAGCGTCGACGACCTTCATTTGGTGGACTATCGCGTACGGGTAATCAATACGTCAGCCGAGACCGCCGCCAGTGTTCGCGTGGTTATCGACTGGCGAGATGCGTCGAATGATACGTATTTCGGGTCGGTCGGTGTTGATGAAAATATCATCGATGCTTCGTGGCTGGCGATTGTCGACGCCATCGAGTTTAAGCTGCTAACGGTGGAAGAACTAAGGACGCAAGCATGACAACGGAAATGGAAAAAGTTTACGATCCTCGCGGCGTTGAGGCCCGCGTTTACGAGCAGTGGATTGCGTCGAAGGCATTTGAGGCCGACCCCGCAGACGAGCGGGCACCGTTTTGCATGGTCATTCCACCCCCGAACGTGACGGCGGCGCTGCACCTTGGTCATGCACTCAACAATACGCTGCAGGATATTCTGATTCGATTCCAACGTATGAATCATCGTGCTACGCTCTGGATGCCGGGCACCGACCACGCCGGTATCGCCACGCAAACCGTCGTCGAAAAACGAATCCTCGCCGAGGAAGGCAAACATCGCAAGACAGACTTTACTCGTGACGCATTTATTAAAAGAATCCAGGAATGGAAAGACCAGTACGAAGCGACGATTCTCAACCAGCTCAAGATGATGGGTTGCAGCTGCGATTGGGATCGCACGCGTTTCACGATGGACGACGTTTGTGCCAAGGCCGTCCGCGAAACTTTCTTCAAACTTTTCGCCGACGGGCTGATCTATCGCGGCAAGCGGCTGGTCAATTGGGACCCGGCCACGCAAACCGTTCTCGCCGATGACGAAGTCGAACACGAAGACGTTCATGGGCATTTCTGGTACCTGCAGTACCCGCTGGAAAAAGCAGTAACCGTTGACGGGCAAATAATCGAGCATGTCACCGTGGCCACCACTCGCCCGGAAACGATGCTCGGAGACACCGCCGTCGCCATGAATCCTCGCGACCCGCGGGCCGATGCGCTAGTCGGGCAAACCGTGATTTTGCCGATTGTCGGGCGAAAGATTCCGATCATTGCCGACGAACACGTCGTGCTGCCAAACCCCGAAAGCGACGACGAAAAAGCAAAATTCTCGACCGGATTCCTGAAAGTCACACCGGCCCACGACCCCGACGACTACCAGATCGGTTTGCGTCACGACTTACCAATAATCAACATCATGGCCCCGGACGCGTCGATCTCCAAAGATCACGGCTGGGATGACTGGGCCGAAATCGACAATCCTGACGTCGAAGCCATCCTCGGTATGGATCGGTTCGAAGCGCGGGCGGCGATTGTGGAATTCTTCCGCACCGAAAATCTGCTGGAAGAAGTTCGCGACTACACGCACCCCGTCGGGCACAGCTATCGGTCGCACGTGCCGATCGAACCGTACCTTTCCGACCAGTGGTACGTCGCCGTCAAGAAACCCATTGCGGATTTCGGATCGCGGATTGCGGATTTGAAGATTGAAACAGAACAAAAAGAAACAAAAGAATATGGGATTGCTACGTGTATCGCAGGGACGGACGTGCCCGTCAATTCACTGGCCGGCCTCGCGCTTACCCCCCTGCTGGAAGGTAAGCTGACGTTTGTACCCGAGCGCTACGCGACTAACTACAAACTATGGCTGAAAAATCTCCGCGATTGGCCAATCTCCCGCCAACTCTGGTGGGGACACCAGATTCCGGTGTGGTCGAAGGCGGGCGAGCACGAAACCCCCTCCGAAAGTGAAACTATTTCGCAAGTGTTCCAAACCGATGACGGGCCGGTGACATATACGTGCGTCAAGCCAGGTTTGGAAAAACTCGAAGCTACACTCGAGGCCGATGGTTGGGTTCGCGACGAGGACGTTTTGGATACATGGTTTTCGTCTGCACTTTGGCCGTTCAGTACGCTCGGATGGCCGGACAAAACGCCCGAGCTGGAAAAATTTTATCCGGGCAACGTGCTGTCGACAGACCGCAGCATCATTACGCTGTGGGTTTCGCGAATGGTGATGATGGGGCAGTACTGCGTGGGCGACATTCCGTTTACGGAGGTGTTCATTCACGCGACGATCCAGGACGGGCAAGGCCGAAAGATGTCCAAGAGCCTCGGTAATGGTGTCGACCCGCTGGAAATTATCGAATCACACGGTACCGACGCCATGCGCTACACCCTCACGAGCATGACCACGCAAACGCAAGACGTCCGCATGCCGCTGGAGGTGATGACACTCCCCAGTGGCAAGAAGGTCACCACATCACCGAAGTTTGACATCGGCCGTAACCTTTGCAACAAACTGTGGAACGCCTCGCGGTTTGCCATGATGAAAATTTCCGGTGCCCCCGCATGGAGCATTATTAAACCGCGTGAAAACCTCGCCGACGCTTGGATACTCTCGCGACTGAACTCCACAATTCGCGACGTGACCAACGCGATGAATTCTTACCGCTTCAGCGAACTTACCGAGAAGCTCTACCACTTTTTGTGGGACGATTTTTGCGACTGGTATCTCGAAATTGCGAAGGTTCGCATCGCAGCTGGGGAAGATGCGCCCAAGGCGATCGTGGCCCACGTGCTGGATATGATTCTCCGCATGCTTCACCCGACCATGCCGTTTATCACCGAGGCCATCTGGGAGCAGTTAAACCAGATCGTTCCTGTTCGCGGGCCGGGGGATGTACCAGCTGACAAATTACTGATTACCGCACGTTGGCCGATGGCCGACGGGCAGGCGATCCAGCCGCACACTGAAACCAGCTTCGCGACTCTCATGGATATGGTTCGCGGAATTAGAAACGTTCGTACGCAGCACAATGTGGTTCCCGGGCTGAAAGTTGACGTGCAGGCGGAAATCTTAAACGACGCCCCCGCCGGTGAAATTCTCAAAAACAACGTCGACACCATTCGGGCGTTGGGAAATCTGAACGAAATTACAATATCGAATAAACCGATCACACCGCCGGTAAATTCCGCGATGATTACGTCGGGCGGAGTGAAACTTTACATTGTGGGAATTGTCGACTCCGCCGCCGAACGTGTGAGACTCGAAAAACAGCTCGCCACGCTGCAAAAAGGCATCAGCGGTGTTGAGGGCAAACTCAACAACGAAAAATTTGTCAGCAATGCTCCCGACGAAGTTGTTTCGCGAGAGCGCCAGCGGCTGGAAAAAATGAAGCAGGAAGCCCTCACCGTTCAGCAGGCGATTGAAGGGTTATAGATCATCTCAAACTTGCCAGTTCGCTTTTTACTGGCTTGCTTTGCCCGTGGCGGCGTCAGAAACATTTCGGAATATAGGTAATATGCCTCATGTTTCTTCCTTGCCACGAACAAATCCGCAGCGCAAAAATACAAACTGGCAACTTTTCAATGCTCTAAAGTAGTGCGAAAATCATGTTTCGGCTTGCCAGCGTCACCGCTGTCGGCGTACAATTTATTAGTACGTGAAGTTGACAGACTCGACACGAAAGGTGTTATTAAAAAAATTAAAAAATGGATGTACCAGTTGAGCTATCTCGAATTTTGATAACCGAGCTCGGTGAGCAGCAGGTTATTTTTCTCCGCGAGATCGGGGGTGACCGGACGTTCCCTATCATGATCGGAATTTCCGAAGCCCTTGCCATTGACCGCCGCCTAAAGGGCGTAAAATTCCCTCGACCGCTGACGCACGACCTGCTTGTTATCATCATCGAGGCGATGGGCGGGCGGCTGGAAAAAGTCGTCATCGACGATTTGGTCGACCACACCTTTTACGCCAAGCTGCATATTTCCCGGAACGGTGAAACCGTTGAGGTCGACGCTCGCCCATCAGATGCCGTTGCGTTGGTGGCATCAATGGACGTGCCGATGTTCGTCAACGAAAGCATTTTCAGCAAGGCGATGCAAAAAGATATCGGGACGAAGGAAGATCGCATCAATATCCTCCGCCAACGGCAAACCGATCTTGCCGACAGCATTCTCGAAGTGTCAAACATGATAATCGACGAAGAATTCCTCTCCACCGCCCCGCCGGAAGAAATCGATAAACGCCGCCGCCAACTCGATATGATGCAGACCGAATATCAGGCGATAGAAGAAGTCCTTCGCAAGCTGGGATAATTTCGCCGCGATCTACTGCAAAGCGTAAAGGTGGCTCTTAAACTCTGATGCTCGCCCGGTTATCGCAGCCGGAACTTGCCGAGCGAAACCACAACGCCATCCGGGCTTGCGTAGTGTCCGCAGAATGAGTTCTTGCCAGTCCGCGTCAAGAACAGCACGTAGTAGTTACCGTCCTTGGCCTGCTTGAGTTCCTGTGCAGCGGGAAACACGTTATTAGAGCGGTCGATCTTGTCGAAGTGCCCTATGATTCTGCAAAGCGAGTCTTGCCCTTCACGCAACAATCGTTGCGATGGGAAATACGCCAAGTCGTTGTTGGGGGCGTCGGCGGCACGGGGATAAATTGTCGCCTCGGCCTGGCCGCCCTTGTAGAAAACCAATCCGCCATACTGGGTTTTGGTGTCCAGCAGGTCATTGTTGGCGAGCAGCCGTAGCTTCTTTTGCGTAAGCGGACGAGAGAGCATTTCGTCGAGCAGATAAATATTCCAGAGATCCGGCATGGTAAGGTTGTCGACCTGCAGCCAGAAGTTGTATTTGTTTGGATTGGCCGGATCTTTGACATGCCGGCGTGCCTTGAGCAGTTGTCCGATTTCGAGAATCAGCTGCGTTCGCTTGAGATGGCTGCGTAGCGGGTCGGTGCCGAGACGGCTTAGCAGATGAAAATCGCGAACGTTGAATTCGTATCCATAATCGCGATTCCATTCCCTGAACAACCTCGCAGCTTCGGGAATCAGTTTCCCACGCTGCACGAAAATAATCTCACAATTTTTCAGCTGGACTTCGTTCGCGGGGAGATAACCGAAGTTTCGCAGAAAGCATTGGATCGTCTTGACAGCAGTGCTTTGGGGGCTTAAACCCAGCAGTTTTGTGCGAAGTTTTTTCCCGTCCATTCGCTTGTAAAGAACCTCGAGGGCGGCGCCTTTTTCCGTAAAATCGCGATCCGGTGAATCCAACGCCTCAAACAGGGCAACATCCCATATGCGGTTGGTAATCTGCTGAACGGTGTCGCGATAAGTAGTTTCGTTTTTACCGGTCGCGGTGGGTTCTTTCGCCCACGCACGAACAACTCCACCAAGAGTGTCGGGAACCGGGTTATTGCTCAGCCATTCGAGCACAGCTGCCTGCAATGTCGGATTTTTGTCCAGCTCGGGAATCAGCGGAATTACCTTTGCGACGAGGTCGGCGTAGTTTTGGTTCAGCAGGAACAGCAGAACTTTTTCGCTGAGCTTCGGGGGACATTTGGGATCGTTCAGCAGTGTGGAAAGGTCTTCGAGAGAATTCGGGTCGCCGATAACGGAGTCGTCTTTGTCGAGCACCAGCTGCACAACTTCCAACGAGTCGGTACGCTGTTTGGGCGTAAGCGTATGGTTTTGAACACGCGCAAGATTGCGTATGATAATGTTGCTGTCGTGGTGACGGCGGCGGTCGGCGGATCCCATTTGGCGGTATCCTTCGGGTGTCACCGGCGCGGGGGCGACTGTTTCGGGCTGGCAGCCCATGAGAAATCCGCCGACAACAATCAGCATCAAAACCCCAGCAAGGCTGGACTTTAAACTAGTACGTTTGAATATATTCATAGCGTGTTAGTTCCAAATCAATTTTTATATTTTCCTAAGAGCGTAGACTCGCCACACACTTGAGGTATTATCGTCAGGATACAAGCGACTTCTGAACTAAAAGATTCTAACAACTATGGGCGCAAGTTCAAGCGGGAAAATGGGTTTCGCCGACAAACCACCACCCGATTAGTACAATCCTGTCGTCTCATCCAGGTCGAACATCAGGTTCATGTTCTGAATCGCCTGTGTCGAGGCACCTTTTAGCAGGTTGTCGAGGGCACTGAACAAAATCACCTTACCCTTGGCTAACCGGGCAGTTACGTCGCAATAGTTGGTGTCGGAAACATACCGCGTGGCCGGTAGCTCATCCGTTCGCACTCGCACAAACGGGGCATTTTCGTAGGTGCCCTGCAATGCGTCCATCAGCTGCTGCTGGGTGGTACCTGCTGTGGGGGTCGCGTAAATAGTCGCAAGCATCCCGCGAGTCATTGGCGAGAGGTGCGGCTGGAACAAAACAGACGTATCCTGCCCGCTGATTTTCGTGAGAATTTCTTCCATCTCCGGTGTGTGCCGGTGAGTGGCGACGCCGTATGGCTCGAAATTTTCGTTCCGCTCGGGAAAATGCTGCTTCAAACTCGGCGTTCGCCCTGCCCCACTTACACCACTGATGGCATTGACGACGATTTGGGTTGGTTCGATTAACCCGGCTTTTAGAACTGGTGCCAAGGCCAACCCAGCACAGGTCGGATAGCATCCGGGGTTGGCGATCAAAGATGCGGATCGAATATCGTCGGCGAAATACTCCGGTAATCCATAGACGGCGTCTTTCAGCCCGGCGTGGTCGGTGTGCTCGCAGTACCATTTTTCGTAAACGGCAGCGTCGCTCAATCGATAGTCCGCCGACCAGTCGATAACCTTCAGCCCCAACTCCCGCAACGTCGGAACGTAACTCATCGCGACTTTGTGGGGAACGCAGAGCATGGCGAGGTCTGGTTTGAGGGCGGAGATTTTTTCGGGGGCGAAAAGCTCCTGGGTCAGATTTTGCGTCTTTGTCAGCAGCGGGTGAAACGAGTCCATGGCACCGAGTTCGCTTTCCGGGCCGAAAACTCCGACAATTTCCGCTTTCGGATGCCGCATCAGCCATCGGATCAGCTCGTATCCCGCGTACCCACTACCGCCGATAACCACAACCTTGATATTTTTATTGTCTGACATTTTTTTCACCGATGCATATTTTGCGTAAGCGTTCACGCTCTTTTTCCTGTTAATCAAAAAATTTTACCGAAGTTTTATTAAAAAATTCTTTTTTGACAGGATTACAGGATTAACTATG
>DAOVZK010000011.1 GCA_030635145.1 Planctomycetota bacterium
GGCTTCCCCGCTATGCACGACCGTGCATTTGTGGCCCATGCGAGTGAGACCTTCCTCGATAGCCTCGGCGTGGCCGATTTCGTCTTCGGCAATCAATATCTCTGCTTGCGTCTGTTTATCGTTTTTCATGCGTCACCTGCAAAATCAGTCTTGGGTGTCCGTGGGGCGCGACCGAATTTTATTTTCTGTTCCATTTAACAATCGGCGAATATTTCTGCCGTGCTTAATAATAACCAGCAACCCCATGACTACCGAGAAAATTCCCAGCAATTTCAGTTGGTTCACTTTTCCAATATTGAAAATCACGAATGCGGGGAAGAACATCGCCGCAGCCGCTATGCTCCCGGCCGAAACATACCGCGTCACCAGCGTGACGATTATCCACAGCGCAAATGCGCACAAACCCGGTAGTGTAAAGTACGGGAAAATCCCCAGCACCACGCCCAGCGATGTTGCCACGCCTTTCCCGCCGCGAAATTTCAGCCATATGTTAAACACGTGTCCGAAAATGCACCCCGCCCCCACACTCAACCACGCGCCCTGCTGCAAAATCGTTGGTACGTTGTCAAACGCACCGATTAACCAACCGGCCGCAGCCGTGGGGATCGCGCCTTTCAGTACGTCCAGCAGAAAGCAGATATACCCCCATTTTCGCCCAATTACTCTGCCGACGTTTGTCGCGCCGACGTTCCCGCTGCCGCTGCTGCGGAGGTTTTTTCCGTGCAGCTTCGCGATGATAATTCCAAACGGAATCGAACCGGCGAGATACCCGACGGCAGGGAGCAACGTAAACATGATTAACGGGTCTTGGATCATCGTTTCTCCAGAATTTCGCGATATATTGCGAGCAGCCCTTCGACATGCCGGGTGATGCTGAGATTATCGGCGACGGACTCGGTTAGCTTTGCTCGGACGCAACGTTTTTGCGGATCGAGCAGTTCCGTCATGGCGGCGACGATTGATTTGTCGTCGCAGGGGCTTTGCACGACGACCCCAGCTCCGCCTGTGAGAATCTCGGCGGCGCCGTTGTAGGTTGTCGTGATGGCTGGGAGTCCCCAGCGGATGGCTTCGAGAATCACGCGGCTGCAGGCATCGTACCAGCTCAGCAGAATGCAAACATCGCTTGCGGAGTACCACTGGAAGATTTCATTTGTCGGGGGAACGAACAGCACCGACTCGGCAACACCTTGCGATTTTGCTGACCGCTGAAACTCGCCCGCATTTTCTCGCCCGATGATAACTAACCGTGCGTTTTGCGCGGCGGGGTTGTTTTTCTTCATGGCGGCGAAGTTGCGGATGGCGTGGCCGATGCCTTTAAGCTCGTAGTTCTTCGCCACTGTCAGAAATACGACATCGTCGTCGCCAATTCCGTGCATCGTGCGAATTTCGCCTCGCCATTGTGCTCGAGTAGCAGCATCAACGTCAGGGATATCCACGCCGTTGAAGACCACGCGAAGATTTTCATCGCATCCCTTTTTATAGTAGTTGTAGCGGATTTCTTCGGCGACCATTTCGCTGACGGCGGCGATGATGGTTTTGCGTTCGGCGAAAATCTGCGACTCAAGTTTCGCCAGCTGTTTGCGGAATGCGTTGAACTGCAACCCCAGCAGCGACAGCGTTCGCCCGACCTGCGATTTTCTCCGCCGGTTTCCCGCAAACTGTGCGGGGAAACATCCACCGCGCGGTTGATAAACGTCAACGCCCGGAACCGGCAGCATTGCGTGGGTAATATCGAACGCACCGCCAGCGATAGCTTTTTGGGCGTCGCGGACGAAATTCGCAAACCGCTGCTCTCGCGAAATCGAAATCCCACGCCGCCCCAGCGTCTGCAGCTTTACCCCGTCGCAATTCCACTCACCGCTCTGAGCTAGCACGGTCAACTCGCACCCGGCGGCAACCAGCGACTCTGCGATCTGGGCAGTCGAAGCCTCCCGCCCACCGCGAGAAGGTGTCATGTCCTCAATTATCAGTGCAATTCGCAATTTGTAACCATCCAAGGTTTTCTTCCTGTTAATCCAATCAATTTCTTTTTGACAGGATCACAGGATAGTTGTTTATTTTAAGTTTTCAGTTATCAGCAATCAGTTTTCAGTAAGAGAAAATTATTCACCGCAAGAGATCGCAAAGAACGCAACCGCCAGCGGCGGAGACAAATTCATGGTGCCAATTTCTCTTGCCTTTATTGCCACCCCTGCCAGGGGCTTTGTGATCTATGTGTTCTTTGTGGTGAATCATCTTTTTATGTTGGATTAACATGATTTTTTTTCATCTTGTTATCCTGTCTAAAAAATTCTTAATAGTTTCAATTTGGCTATCCCTTCGCCTTGCGGGCGGTGCGTTTTTGCATGGCGGTTACTTTTTGGTCGATTGCTTTTTCCCATTGCTGGCGGTGTTCGTTTTCGGTGTGGGAGAGATATCCGTCCATAAAATACTTCCAGTACTGATTCACCCACAACCACGGGGCCGAGTATTTCAGTTGGGCCAGATCCTTTACCCGCCACCGGAACATTCGCCATTTCCTCGGGCGAAAAACTCTCGCAAGATCGATTAAGTAAAGCTCGACATGTCCGTCGTGGTCGTGCAGAAAAATATGTGACGTGTAAAGGTCGCGATGGACCAGCCCGCTTGAATGCATTCGGCTGACAAGTTCGATGAGTTTGTCGTTGAACGTTTTTAAGATCAGCGGGTTGTTCTGGTGACGCGTCAAAAACGCCTCGCCGTTTCGCTCTATCGCATCGCCCGACACGGACGTCACTATTATGTAGCTGCGATTGACCCCGAGAAAATCGCATTGTTCACCGCAGACCACCTCACGCATTGTCCCGACTTTTGCCTCGCGAAGTGCCTGGATGTTTTGAAACTCGGTGCGACCTTGCGACCGCTTACCGCGAAACGTCAGAAAACGCCATACGCGTGTGATTAGCGGTAAGGGGTAGTAGCGTTTGAAAAACAGCTCCCATGGTCGACCGGTGCTGTCGCGAAATTCCAGCTTCGTGCGGCGGCGATTACAAAGCCCGGGCTTCCACATATCATCGCCCAGTTCACAGCCGAAGGCGTCTTTGACGTTGTCGAGATTCTGCTCGTGAATATATTCGACGACCGCAGGGTCGAGCTGTCCGGTTTTCATCGTAGCACCTCCGCTTTGTCGCGAGAATCGATAATTTCGTCGGCGGCCTGCAGGACGGTGTCCACCGATATGCCCGTCATGCACTTGTGATGTTCGTCGCCTTGTGGCAGCGGGCAGATTTTCTGCTGGCAGGGGCTGCAGGGGATATCGATGCGGACAATTCGCTCGCGGGGGTAATCGATCTGTGCCCATACCGGATCGGTGCTGCCAAAAATCGTCACGACGCCGATTCCCATCGCAGCTGCGATATGCCGCGCACCCGTATCGTTGGTAACAAGCATTTGGCACCGCAGCATAAGACCCTTCAGTAACCCAAGCGTATTGTCGCGGTTGGCAAAATCGATTAGCGGTTTGTGTTGCATTTCGCCCATGAGTTTCGTGAGGATGCTGCGTTCGTTTTCGTTCGGGGCACCGTTGAGGATGATTTGTGCGTTGTACTGCTCGACAAGTTTGTCGGCGAGTTTTGCGTATCGTTCGGCTGCCCAGAGTTTGCTCGTACCGAAGGCTGCCCCGGGATTCAGCATCACCAGCGGACAAGTGGGGTCATACCCGACTTCGGTCAGCAGATCAGCGGCCGCGGCGTGGTCTTGCTCGGTGAGGGGCAATTCCATCGTCAGGTTGTCGTAGCTGATTCCGAGCGGTTGCAGGAGCTTGGCGTAGTATTGCGACGTAGGGATCGGTAGATATTTACCCGGGGCGGGAGAATCTTTCGGCCGCCGCTGAGGTTTAAGGGCATCGGTCAGCAGAAATCCTCGGCCGTCACGGGCATAGCCGATTCGCCGCTTGGCACCGCTGAATCGCGCAAGAACGGCGGAGCGAAAGCTGTTTGGCAGCAGCAGGGCAGTGTCCGCACCAACGCCCCTTAGCTTCTTGACGGTATGGAAAAAACCGCGCATGCCGCTGCGGGAAGAATCTGCAATTTGCGAATCGCACCACGAACTACCCTCCAGCAGCGACAGTGCAACAGGCTTGCCGAAAAGTGTGATCTTGGTGCTAGGGTTATTTTCGCGCAGCGTCCGCAGCACGGGTGTGGCCATCACCACATCGCCTACCCAGTTCGGGAGAAAAACCAGAATGTTTTCAACGCTCGACATTTTTCAAGTTTTCAGTAATTACTCCCGGCGTTGCCGGTCAGTTTTCAGTAAGAGTTAAGGAATGTAATCCGGTTTTCTTTTAATCGCCTCCGCGGCTCGCGGCGGATGACTGATTGCTTTTCAATCAAAGCCCTTTTTTCGCGAGGACGCCCCACGTTTCGTGGTTGGTTATAGTCGAACCTGTCACGGAATTGTTTCCGATGACTACGCATTTCATCCCGGCTGCGACGAACGCCTTTACCGCCAGCGATTTTTTGCAGATTCCGACGGTTAGATTCGGGAACTCGTCGCGAAGTTTCGGCAGTTGGGATTCCATGCGCGATTCGATCACAATTCGCGCGAAGGTATTACCGGGCTTACGTTCCCATCGCCATCGCTCGCGTTGCCACAACAGTATCGGCCCGGCGGGATAGTTTCCACCCTCCAGCCGATCATGCTCAGCCTTTTGCGTGGGTTTGCCTTTTCGCGTCAGATAGATGATGTTTGCGGTTTTGGCGATTTTTCGCAGCGCGACGGCGGCGGGGTCGGATTCGTCCAATGCTCCGCGGGGTAAGGCGTTGATATCGACGGCCACGACAGGCCGATCGGGATCCCACACAAACAGCGGAACGACCTGGCGAACCTCCTCGCCCTGCACGGAATCCTGAACCGTTACGCAAACGGCGTAGATCCCTGTTTTTTTGCTGACCGGCAAGGCAACGGCGGCGTAACCGTCGCGGTCGGTGAAGCTGACTTCTTCCTGCCCGACGAGTTTGCCGTTATTTACCAGCTGAAACCGCATCGCTCCGCCTTCGCACCCGAAGGCAAAGAAGAAAAAGTCGTTCCGCTGCAGCCGCCCGACCGGCACGACGTCGCCACCGACGCGGGCCAGCTGATCTGGAACGGTCATTATGTAGTATCCACCGCAGCCCGACGACAGCGACAGCATCCACAATAGCAGAACCACGGCCATGTTTCGTATGTCTAGCGTTTTTCGCATTCTTCTCATTAAGAACTCCAATAATATTCACAATACAGTACGCGTAAAGACCCCAATTGTCAACCGCGAGCCGCGGCCGCCAACGGCGGAGGGTCGTAGCACGACAGGCAATAGAGAGTAGGCAATAGGCAATCGGCGTCAGCCTCCGTGTCATGCCAGCGGAAGCTGGCATCCAGGGAAATTACCCGCGATGTTGGGTGGCATGGAAACACGGCGTTGTTTCGTCGTAGCGTAGCGAAGACCCGCAGGGCCGGGTAGCCATGGTCGTAGCACGACAGGCAATAAAAAGCGAATATCCAACACCCAATACGGAATATCCAATGTCCAAGTAAAGAGCTTCGCTTCTGTCATCCTCGCGAAGGCGGGGATCCAGTTCTTTTCGTATTCTGTCATCCCAAACTCGATTTGGGATCCAGGGGCTTTCCCTGTGGCGTTGTCGATTGCTTCTGGTGTTACCGGTCATTGCGAGCGTAGCGAAGCAATCTCGTATTCGGCCGTTTATTTTGCCGCCCCTGCTAGGGGTTGCCGCGTCACTACGCTCCTCGCAATGACAAACCGCGAGCCGCGGCGGCATTATGGGAATATTCTCTTTTCTGTCATCCTCAGCTTGACTGGGGATCCAGTTCTTTTCTTTTTCTGTCATCCTCGACCCCGATCGAGGATCCAGTTTTTTTATATAAAACATTTCCCGCGTCATTTCTACGTTCTCTGGATCCCCGCCTTCGCGAGGATGACACAGGAAAAAAAACGTGGTTGCAAACTCCGCAACCACGGCACCCGGCCTATCTTTTTTCAATATCCAATATCCAACACGGAATATCCAATTTCGCTCCGCGGCGCAAGCGTCCAAGGTAAAGAGCTTTCTAATCTTAACCCCGAAGGGGTGCTCAGAGTTTAGCCGTGGGTGTAGCGCAGCGAAACCCACGGAAAAGGATTATCCCCCAATATATAAGCCCCAGCGGGGCGGCAGAAATGACTACTTCCCCATATAACGATCATCGAATTTAATTTCATGTAACTCCAGCAGTGCGATCAATTCCTCGTCAAAAGATTTTACCTTATGATGCTCCTGCTGTTTACGAATGTATTCGATGACCCGCGGAGTAATTGAATGTGAAACCGAAAACGCCGAATATCCGTCCTGCCATCTGAAAGACTCCATTGTCGAGAAAGTCTCGTGAATCCATTTTGACGAACTGGCTTTGATGTTCCTGACGAAATCAGACGGTGCTATGGTGGGCGGTAAAGTTGCGAGAATGTGCAGATGATCTTCCGGCCCGTTGGCCGCCAGCATAGTTCCGCCAAGATTATGAATAATTCCGCCCATGTATGGTAAGAGTTGCTGCATTACTCTATCAATTAGCATCGCCCGCCGCTTTTTGGTGGCGAAAACAATGTGGGTATGAAAATTCGTATAGGACATCGTATTGATCCTCCCCGGCCTTCCCGCTTCTGTCGTCCCTTCGGGACTCTTGTTTTTTATATCTGCTTTCCGGGGGTTTCACCCCCGGCTAAATTCTTTATGCCCTTTCAGGGCTAATTATTGCCTTCTGTCGTTGTCGCGGTCATTGCGAGCCCCGATGGAATCGGGATAAACTCCGCGAAGCAATCTCGATTCTTCAATAGATTTAGATTGCCGCGTCGCTATGCTCCTCGCAATGACAAATCATAGCCACCCGTCACTCGTCGATTTATCATAGTTCATAATTGTACTACGGGTATCCAGATATTTACGGAGTCATTCTTCTCTGAAACTTGCGGAGCGTCGGTTTCAAAGCAAACCGCATTTTCCGCAACACCAAAACCTGAGTTTTTAAGTGCAACCGTCAGCATGTCGGCAATTTCACAAAGATAACCGGGAGCCTGTTCAAAAAAGGCATATGTTGCTGCTGGCAGATTATATCTGGTGCATTCTTGTGGTACTGCACTTTTTCCGTCAGTTTTCATAGCGGCACAGAAACTGTCTGGTTTTGCCCATTCACGTATGCGATAAACGCCATAGTTTTTGTTCTCAATACTTTCTGGCAAAATATTTGGCCCCTGTTCGGGAAATAGTTTTGTCCAAAGAGTACAGAAACCATTCTCTTCATTTTGAAGTTCCTCATAACTTCGTTCGACACCTGTGAACTGAACTGACGACAGTTCAACAATTTTCGGTTCCAATATTTTTTGAACTTTATCTTCTGACATGATTCTTCCTTTCTTGCCGGGCGCCGTGGTTGCGGTTTTTGCAACCACGTTTACACCGACGGATTATTTAAATGAAGCGATTTTCTCTTCACAAACCTTCTCTGTTACTTCATGCAGTTTTTGGACGCAGGCGGCGAGTTGTTTTAATTGCTCTTCGGTGATTTAATTCAACCCACCCACACTTATACAACTAATCCTGTAATCCAGCAAGGAGGAATTATTTGCCTCCACCGCTGGTGGCCGCGGCTCGCGGCAATTATTGTTTCTTGACGTATCTGGGTTTTGGTTTACAATCCATACAATCCATTTGATTCGCGATGAAATGTAACCTCTATACATTTTGGGGCATTTAAAATGAACTTAGCTAGCATCACGGCGTCGATTACAACGTATCTGGAACCGGTTCTGCCTCTCGATCCCATCAGCGACTTTGTAATCGTAATGCTCATAATGCTGCTTGTACCGCGATTGTTCGAGCGTATCGGATTACCCGGATTGGTGGGGCTTATACTGGGGGGGCTTCTGCTGGGGCCGAAAGTGCTGGGAGTTATATCCCCCGACAAGCACGTCATGATATTCCTGGCCGACATCGGCAAACTGATGATCATGTTTTTCGCCGGACTCGAAATAGATTTCAAAGGATTTACCCGCAAAGCTCACAAGTCGCTG
Source organism: Planctomycetota bacterium (assembly GCA_030635145.1). Taxonomy (GTDB): domain Bacteria; phylum Planctomycetota; class Phycisphaerae; order SM23-33; family SM23-33; genus DAOVZK01. The sequence goes on from DAOVZK010000011.1 coordinate 8,060, forward strand.
ATTTATGGTGGCGCGACGTTTTTATTTCCGCTGACTGGTGGTATTATCGCGGCCCGCCTGTTCGGTAACGGCTGGAACGCGTCGGTACTGATCGGTTCGTTGCTGGCGTCGCACACGCTGCTGTCCTTGCCGATCCTGATGCGATACAAACTCATGCGAACAAAGGCAGTCACCGTAACCATCGGGGCCACCATTGTTACCGATATCGCGGCGCTTACCGTGCTTTCTGCATGCGTGGCGATCCACACCGTTGGATTTTCGCCCGTGACTCTCTCGATCCGATTCATCGGAATGCTGATCTACTTACCGCTGATTTTATTCATTGGCAAAAAGTTCGCCGGGTTTTGCGTGCGACACTTCCACGACAGCGAAGACAGCAAGACAATTGCCATGCTGCTCATCATGATCCTCGCTGCCATCGGTGCCGAACTGATACATCTCGAGGGAATTGTCGGGGCGTTTATCGGAGGCCTCGCCGTCGGAGAAATCGTCCGCAAAAGCAAGGTGCGAGAAAAACTCGACACACTCGGAAACGTGCTGTTTATTCCGGCATTTTTCCTGATCGTCGGTTCTCTGATCGATCCGCAATCTTTCCTGCGACTAACACCCGTCCGCATCGGTTTCATGGTGGTCATCGTCGGCGTGCTGATCCTGACAAAATACTTAGCTGCCCGAACCGCCGCCATGATTCTTCATTACAATCGCAACGAAATGCTGAATATGTGGTCGATGTCCATCCCGCAGGTCGCCGCGACGCTGGCAGCGGCGTTGGTGGCATTTGAATCCGTAAACAAAGACGGCGTCCGCCTGATCAACGAATCCGTGTTCGATACGATTCTGATTCTCGTAGCTGTGACGTCCATCCTTGGGCTCATCCTCACCGAACGATTCGCGAAACGATTGTCACGGGTTAAACGTTAATTGCTTAAGAACACCTTAAGTTTGCCTTTTCACTTTTCTGCTGGCTGCGTTATCGGTAAAATATAAAAAAAAGTGGTTTTGGGGAGAGGCCAAGTGCTATCATTACAATAGACGGGTAGCGGGTCGGGTGTTTGCTATAAGATATTGTTAGGGGTGCGGGATGAAACGGGAAAATTGTTGGGAAATGAAAAAATGCGGCCGGCAACCCGGCGGCGAAGAGGTTGACGAATTTGGGGCGTGCCCTGCCGCGAGGTCGTCTGAATACGATGGAATTAATGGCGGCCTTTATAGCGGACGGTTCTGTTGGATGATCCCAGGTACTTTTTGCGATGGTAAGTCACATGGATCGTTAGTTGAGAAACTGGCGCAGTGCCTCAAATGTGAGTTCTTCAGACAAGTCAGCGAAGAGGAAAACCGCCGCTTCATTATGACTCCCAAAGATATCGATAAGCTATCAGAACCGTATATGGTCGACTCTTCTCTGGACTAGCAGCCGATAACACCGCATGTAAATAATGCTGCCGCCAGTGCGACTGGTTGCTACTCCATTGTCACCGCGGGTCACGACTTTAAGGCGGCGTAGCGTTGGCGTTTTTCAGCCCATGCGGGTTGATTCTCGGGATGGTACAACACCGTGGCCGTCGAGTTTCGCATAACGTCGCGAATCTGCTGCTTGTCTTTCAAAATTCCCACGGCGAGGGCTTGCGTCAGTGCGTTGCCCATCGCGGTGCACTGGTCGGCACCGGCGTGAGTGGAAAGTCCGCAGGCGTCGGCGGTAAATTGGCAGAGCAGTTTGTTCTGGGTGCCACCCCCGACGATGTAGAGGCTGTCCGGGGTTTGCGATTTTAGCTGCCCCAGTGCGTCGAGCCGAAACGCGTATTCCAGTGCGAGGCTTTTCAGTACGCAGAGAACGAGGGCCCCGCGGTCGGCCGGTGCATTCTGCCCGCTGCTTTTAAGGAGCGTCAGGATCGCATCTTCCATATCTGGTGGCGACATCAGCGACTCGTGGGCCACGTCGAATAGTGGTCCGCTGGTAGCTGCGGCGGCTGCGGCGGTGATGCGATTGTAATCCCACGGGTCGTCGGGGGTATCCCACTTGCGGCGAAGCTCCTGCACTAACCACAACCCCAGAATATTGCATCCGAGGTACCATCCACCGACGGTATACTCGTTGGTGAATCCCAGTTGCCGGCATTGCGGAGTCGCAGCGGGTTCGTCGATCATGGCTCCGAGAACGCTCCATGTTCCGCAGCTGATAAATGCCCAGTTGTCGCCCTCGGCGGGGATGGCGGCGGCGACGGCGGAGGTGTCGTGCCCGCAGGTTGCAATTACCGGCACGTCGGGGTCTGCCCCGGTCTGCCGCTGCACATCTTCACAGAGCGTACCGACAACAGTTGCGGGTTCTACAAGCGGTGCAAACATATCCGGCAAATTGAATGCGTCGATAATTGGCTGCGACCACTTACAGTCGACGCCCATTAGATTTGAGGTGTTGGCGATAGACATTTCGGATTTCTTTTCCCCGGTCAGGAAGTACAGCAGCAGATCGGGAATATTGAGGAACGTCTCGGCTGCGCCCAGCTGCGGTGAGTTATCGCGTTGCATCGCCGCCAGCTGAAACAGCGAACTAATCGCCCAAGGCTCGTAGGCGGTGAGTGTGAAAATTTCGTCCGTCGGCATGAGCTTGTCGGAGTAGGCGTGTATGTTTTCGGTGCGGGTGTCGCGATACGAAACGCAATTCCCCAACAGCTTCCCATCGCTACCCAGCAGCCCAAAGTCCACGCCCCACGTATCGACGCTGATGCCCGAAAGTTTGACGTTTCTATCGGTACAGATGCGGATGGCGGAGAGTATCTCGGCGAACAGTGAGGGAATATCCCAGTACATAGTCCCAGCTAGCGTAATCCGCCGGTTCTGGAAGCGATTGATTTCCTCCATCGCGACCTTGCCGTTTTTGAGCGTAACGATGATACCACGGCCGCTTTCGGCACCGAGGTCAATGGCGAGAAATTTGTGCGACTCAGACATTTCAGGCTCCATTTACTATTTTCGCTTATGTAATTCGATAAAATTTGTAAGGCCAAACGATAATCAAATTTCGTCGGACACTCAACTAAAATTCGAAGAGTTTCGCAAAGGGTTAAATGCCTCAACAAAAAAAGACCCGCGGGAATAAAAAGTCCCACGGGCCTTTGGTTATTTATGTACAAACCGACGTCTAGTCGATCTTGTCTGTACTGAGGATAAGCTCGGGCACCTGTTCGCTGGAAAGGTTCATCGCACCGAGGAGTTCGGCGGCGGATTCGAGAAGTTTCTGCGAACCGTTGGCCTTGCTGACCATCGCCGCAAGCGCCTTGGTCTGTGCCGGTGTGCATTTGCACCCGAAACTTCTTACAGATTCGCTGGCGGCGGTGAAGGCCGAAATGCGGTTAGCGTCTTTTGCGGCATCCTGCAATGCATAGTCGACGATAATCTGCTGCGCCTTCGCGTCGTCGATAACCGCCAACGCCTCGCACGCAACAACGCTAAGCTCGGGGTTCTCGCCCTTAACGACCTGACCCAACGCAGTTATTGTGCTTTTGAGAGCGAAAATTCCACCACCGCGAATACCGACGTTTCGGATTGTCTTGGCGGCACGGACAGCCCACTGGGTGCTCTGCTCTGCCGTCAGAGGCTTACCGGCACTGAGTTTCATCGCTGCGGTAATCCCCGCCGAAATCGATTCGGGATCGAGCTTATCGAGCAGGATCACTTTTCCGTCTTTGGCGGCGAGTGTTCGCATTTTTGCAGTCGAAGCATTCGCAACGACAGGAATGTATCGATAGGCCATATCTCCCCGGAGCACAGCAATGGCACCGGCGGTATCGGCGTCTTCGGCAACGAGAACCACGTCAAGCCCTTGTGCGGTGGCAGCGGTCTGTGCGACCTTTGCGGGGTCGGACTCGATGACAGGTTCAAACCCGGCTGCCCTGACGGCGTCGAGTATGGTGTTGCGAATTTTCTGATCGTCGCAAACGATCATTGCATATTTTTTGCCCTTCTGCCGCAGCGCCTCGTTTATAAGCATCATAACCATCTGATGCCCCTGGAACTTTTCGGCCGGCATGGAATTGGCGAGCGTTTCGGCTGCCAAAAATCGAATGCGGCGATCGGGATAACCCATCGCATTGACCAGCGGCATGGCACCGCCGTCGAGCGTGGCGACAAGCGACTTGGCACCGCTGTTTTTACCGAGGATGGTAATCACGCGGCGTGCCATTGGGACGTTTCCGTTTTTGAGGGTGCGGGCAAGTACCTGCTGGAGGTATTGCGGGGAACTTGCCAGTGCGTAGTAGTCTGCTTCGGGCGAACCTTTCCAGAGGTTGTCTTTGACGCCTTCGGGCAGGTCGATTTCGCGCCGGATGCACGCAGCTAACCACAGCGGAACAGCCTTCGAGAATTTCGCATCATACTGCAATGCCAGCCTCGCCATTCGCATGGCGTAGACGTCACAGAAAATCGCACCCGGTACAGGACTTGCCAACAACGTGTTGTCTTTCCAGAACCATACCAGCACCGTAGACCCGCCTTCGCGATGGTCGGGCAAGATCGAATCGTTTTTGTCGTAGTAGCTTTCACCCAGCTCGTAAAATAATTCCGAAACACTTGCTTTAATCCCACGATCCGTCCCGCCGCCGCAGGATATAATCGCGTTAGCGAGAACCGCTTTGGTGCTCGGGGAATTTTGAATGTCAGCTCGCATGAACGCTTCTTTGAGTCGGGGCAGCGCGGCGGGGTATTGCATTCGGCCCAATGCCTGAGCGAGATACGTCACCAGTTGGAGGTCGGTACTTTGCAGAGCGATGGAATAAGGCCGCACGGCCGGTCGGCCCATCTCGTGCAGCATCGTTACAATACGGTCACGCAGCAAGGCGGATGTGTCTTTATCGGACAGGCGTGCGATAAGCAGCGGAACGGTATGTTCGCCGCTCTCGATAAGACGCTGCTTGGCGATGACCATACCGCGAAGTGTTCCGCCCATCATTTCGATGGATTTTTCGATCTGCTCCGGGTCGCTTCGCCATGCGGTGTAACCTTCTTTAATCTTGGCTTCGAGTTTGGCGATAATTTCGGTCAGGGCCTTGTCTTTGGCACCGCGGTTGAGGGTTGCACGACACCCGGGTTTGGTCGACAGCAGGTAAATGTCCTTCGCCAAAACATCCGGGTTCTCGAGAATCGCCTTTGCATACGACTGTGCGACCAACGGCTTGGCGATCGAGATGTAGTGCAGCATGTCGTCCCACTGCGTCTGAAGTTTGGATTTGTCCTTGGAGTCCTGCGCGACGGCGGGCGTCAGGATAGCTGACACAACCAGCAAAATCGCAACAGAAACGAAAACACCCTTGGACCTGTCAGAAAAACGTGCGGATGAATTTACCAGCATTATTATGTTACTCCTGCAAGTGGCGGCGGCGAGAAAAAACATCCACACCGACACCGAACCACCGATCCTAACCTGAATCGCCTCGTCAGGATCAGAATTTAATTAGATCATACTAATTCGTGTTAACTCATGCGATTATAGGAATCTGCGGAAAAGAGTCAACAAGAATACCTGCTGCACTTTCCGCGCATTTCTATAAGGTTTATCATCGGCAAGACACGCCCCTTATCAACAGAATTTCCGATTTGCGATTTTCAATCGGCAATTTCCCGGAAATTTTTCGGTAATTGCCCCAAATGGACACCATTGCCCTTGCAAACAGCGACAGTAAAAACGAAAATACCGCTGTGGTGGATTTGGGTATTTTATTCCAGCGAAAAGGGCGTAGTTATGATGTTTTCTTTCGGTGTATCGGAAGCGGTCTTTTTGGGTCTCTACTTGGCGGCTGCACTTTTTGGTGGTGGAGCATTACTGTTTGTTGGGGCAAGGTTTATTGTCAAGGCCCCACGGGCATCCTATTGGCGTGGTGTTTTGGCAATGTTATTGGTGATATTGGGTTCTGGTTTCCTACTTTTTCTAATCCTTATATTATTTATATTAGATGACCTGCTCTTTACCCTAATCGCACCAATAGTATTGTGTTGGGCGTTGTTCTGGACGTGGCTGGTAGAAGGTTGGGTATTTGGAATTTCGATCAGTAAGAGCATCAAGATTTGGCTGCCTGTTCTGGGGTTTGAGCTTTTGATTATCGCTATTTTAATTTTAATCGCGATTTAGCCGTAGTCTACGCAGACACCGCGGGCGGCGTTGATGAGCTGCGCGCCCCACCCTGTGGCAGCGTCTTTTGCTTCCCTCATCGCTTGATCTCTAGCCACTATTCCCTAGTGCCTGATCACTATTCCCTACCCGAGAACTTTTTTTACGTTCGCCGGGGTGACGGGCGAAATTATTCCGCGGTCGGTGATGATACCGGTGATAAGTTCGGCGGGGGTAACGTCGAAGGCTGGGCAGTAGGTGGCGATGCCTTCCGGGGCTGTGCGGTTACCGAACCCGTGCGTGATTTCCTCTGCCCCACGCTCCTCGATCGGAATTGCGTCGCCGGATTTGAGCGACATATCGAATGTGCTGTACGGGGCTGCGACGTAGAACGGAATTCCGTGGCAGTTCGCGAGAATCGCCACGCCGTACGTTCCGATTTTATTCGCCGCGTCGCCGTTGGCGGCAATGCGGTCTGCCCCGACGATCACCATCCCCACGCGTCCTTCCTTCATGGTGTGGGCGGTCATATTGTCGGTGATGACGACGGCATCGATGTCGGCTTGCTGTAGTTCCCACGCGGTTAGCCGGCTGCCCTGCAGCAACGGCCTCGTCTCGTCGCAGTAAACCGTAAACTTGTGACCGGCGGCGTGGGCGACATACATCCCCGCCGTTGCCGTTCCGATTCCGCTCGTGGCCAGCGCACCGGCATTGCAATGCGTCAGCAGTCCCGAATGTTCCATCACCAGCGGCGCAGCGGCACGCCCGATGCTCATACACATCTCGACGTCCTCGGTGTGGATCGCGCGGGCCTCGTCGAGCATGGCCGTGATGATTTGTCCGTCATTGGCACCGCCGTCGGCCTCGGTAATGGCACGCTGCTCGACCCGCCGCACCGCCCACGACAAATTCACCGCTGTCGGGCGTGCACTTTCGAGATACTCCGCCACCGCAGCCAACCTGCTGAGAAAATCGTCACCCTCCTGGATGTTCTGCGCGGCGACGACCATTCCGTAACCAGCTGCCACTCCAATGGCCGGTGCACCACGAACCACCAGCTTGCGAATGGCCGACCGCACGGTATGACGGTCGCGGCAATCCACGTACGCGGTTTCGTTCGGCAGCAAGGTCTGATCGAGCAGTCGCAGATGCCCTTTCCCCGCCGGGCCGCACCATTCCACGACATTTACCGGCGGCTCAATCGTGATCTGCTCAAAATCGCAGCTGCCATCACTTGGCGAGGAATTGGAATTCTGTGCCGCTTTGTTTCGACCTGCCGAATTTACGTTTTTTTCACTTTTTTCACATTTATTGTCCATTTAAGCAATATATAGGGAATTCCCCGGGTTTAGCAAGTAAACGTTTCAAACTTAATGTGATATTCAGACATCGTGTGGGCCTTTATTTCGGGGTTTTTTGGCGGCGATGAGGCGTTTTATCCAGATTGCGGCGCAAAAAGTTTAAGATTTCTCAACGAACCGGCAGCCGAATGTCGATATAGACATACGCTGGGACAATGTAAGTGTATACCTAAGTACTCTGCTACAGAGTACCAGGCCAGGTAAACGAAATTATAGACGTCAGGTGCGCTGCAAACTCACCTGTGATGGCTCCAAGGAAGGAGTTTTAGATGCTGGTACTGTCCAGGCAACGTGATGAAACAATTATGATAGGTGATGACGTTCAGGTAACCGTCGTGGATATCCGCGGAGACAAGGTACGCCTGGGCATTAACGCACCTGCCCATATCCCCGTTCACCGTAAGGAAGTCTACGAAGCGATCAAACGCGAAAACGAAACCGCCGCCGAAGCAAGCGGCAACGCCCCTGCTCATGTGGAGTCGCTGGCGAACAAGAAACCGCCCGAAACCGAAGGCGAAAAGAAGTAGACTCCAAACGTTTCTCGAACTGATGTGCTCTCCGCTTTGCATAAACACTTGCGCCCTTTTCCGCGCCGCCAACGTCCTTATCCCGTTGGATCGATTCGCATTTCCACCCAGATGGCCTTCTGCTTGCCACCGGCATTGAGAAATAATTGCGCCACATTATACCCGTCGCGAAGTGCCTCCAGTGGAATGTCGAATTGCAACAGCCGAGCACAGTCGGAGATGTTTTCCGGCGTATCGTGATCCGCTATCGGTTTGCACAAAACGGTGTTAACTCGCGTAGCCAGCACGGCTTGGCCGACATTCTCGCTTTCGGCCAAACCTATGCGTAACACCGCCTTTCCCGAATGCGGCTTCGGGCCGATGTGCATGCGAAGACACGGGGTCCAGCCATCCTCTTCCAGATCTTTCGGCAAGGCCTGCTGCTTGGGCGCGCCGGGCGGCAGAATGTCGGTAAACGTCACCACGTGACGACGTGGGCCGGCGACGGCGGACTTCGGCTGGCCGAGTTCGTTGAAAATCGTGCGGCAATCGTCCTCGACAGCGGTATCCGTATTCGCGTCAAAATAATTGAACAGATATACCTGATCCGCCCCTCGATGGTAGGCCGAGACGGCAAACCCGCGGGCGCTTTCGATGTCGGTCAGCACCCGACGATACGGCCCGCCGCTGCTCATGCCGTTTTCCAGCCCTGCAGCCAAAGTGATTTTCTTTGCCACCGCCCCCAGCAGCTCGCGCCACTGTTCGATGGGAATATCGAAGTCGGCCGACGAGAAAAACGGCGTGGGTACGAGCATGTCGATCAGTCCTTCGCGTCCCCATCGCACGCCGTCCATGCCCAGGCCGCGAGCGTTTTCCGGCCGGGACGGCACGCGAGCCCCCAGCAGAATCGCATGGCCACGCTTCTTTGCCCACTCGTTCGCCAAGGCGCGAACACGAGCGGAAAACTCGGTGAGAATTTCGCAGCCTTCCTCTTCAAAACCAGGCTTGAAGTGAAAACCAAACCGCATCCAGTCCATCTCAAACCCGTCGAAGTCGTACCGTTCGAAAAGTTCCTCGACGAGCAACCAGTGGTACTCCCGCACTTCCTTTCGGCCGTAATCGAAGGCGCGGTCCATCCAGCTGCCTCGGCCATGCGGATTGCGTTGATATTCCGGATGCTCCCGCCAAAAATCGCTATGGATAAACGACTCTGGATTGCCCACGTTGTGAACGTCGTTCATTCGCATGGAGATCCACGGCGAGATCCCCTTCTCGCGGCAGGCATCGATCCAGACGGTGTACGGATCGATGCCCTTCTCGTCGAGAATTTTTGCGTTCTGGACCCATGTACTTGCAAATGCCACCTCCATATTTGCCTTGGAAGACGGCTCGCCAATGAAATCCCATACCTTTGAGCGGTAACTGACCCGCATGCAGTTGGGGCACAGCAACACGTGCGAAACTTGCTCGCCGGCGTAGTGGTCGATAAGGGTGCGAAGTCCTTTAAGGGTCATATCCTCGGCGGTGCGTGTGCCGAAGAAGTGGCTGCTGTCTTCGTTCAGGGCCAGTCCGGGTTGCTTGGGCATGATATTGTTCCTGGGGCGGCTGCACAATCCCCCTTGAATCCAACCGCTGGATTCGAGGATTGCACGAAAATATTCACTGGTCAAAATCGGATTGCATAACAGATTTTATAGCGAGAAAACGGGGTTGAAGTCAAGAAGGCTTCTGGCTGCGCGAGGGGATGGTGTCACATATCCCAAGACGGCGTTATCCCTTTTGGGCACGAAGTAGTGATTTATATTCAGTGCTGGATGCTTGCGCCGCGAAGCGATATTCAATTCAACTCTTCCATGCCACCCATAAAGAACTGGATCCTCGATCGGGGTCGAGGATGACAGAAAAGAATTATACAACCGGCGTTGCCGGTGGTCGGCAATGGCCGACCCTACGACTAATATCTAATGTGCAAAAGAGATAAAATAATAGAGCGACGGAATGAAGTAGGTGCTTGCGGCAACTACTGCGCAGGTTGCCATGATTTCCTTGTATTGGTAAAGAATGATGAATCCTTTCGACAACTGGCTTGCACAACAGCGGAGTGCATAGTGCTAGACGGCTGATGGGTGGTGTGAAAAAGTAAAAAAAGAGAATTTTTTGATTCCAAAGTTTAAAATAATGATATACTGACATTGCAATCCTGTTCTCCCCCCGTACGGGATTGTATTTTCAGGTATCGATGTCCCTCCCCCTTGGATGTCGATACCATTTTTTTTAGAAGGGGGCTGATCCCCGCGTTGCTACGCAAGCGTCCCATTTCCAAGTTCCAATTTACAATTGCCAATTGGAAATCGTAAATTGCCTGTCGTGCTACTTATGGCCACCCCTGCTTTTAATAGCCTGTCGTGCTACGACTTGATTTTTTGGATGCCGGGGTGTAGAGTCTTCCGAATGTTAGCAGAACTTATACCGGAATGGTTTTTCAATGATCGCTCGACATGGCTGTTGTGGGTTATTGCCGCCGGGGGGATCGTGCCGCTGGTGTTTGGTGCGGACTTCGCGGTGTCCAAGGCTGTCAAGCTCGCCAAGTCGATGGGGCTGTCGACGGTAATCATCGGGGCGACGGTCGTTTCGTTGGGCACGACATCTCCTGAGGCGTTTGTGTCGGTGACGGCGGCGTTTTCCGGCAAGCCGGGATTGGCGCTTGGTAACGGCATCGGGTCGGTCATATGCGACACCGCGCTTATCTTCGGATTATGCTGCTGCCTCGTCCGCCTGCCAAAAGACAAATTCATCCTCAAACGCCACGGTTGGTTGCAGCTGGGCTCTGGGGTATTGCTGGTCGTGGTGCTGCTGGTGCTGGCGATGATGCGTGGAAGTTTTTACGGTGTCGAAATACCCCGATTGATAGGTATAGCGTTTCTCGTGCTGCTTGGGGTGTATCTGTGGATATCCGTGGTCTGGGCTAGGCAGCATCCAGAGGCGATTCCGAGCGAGGCTGTCGAAGGCAAGGCGGGTCGCGGTGCCAAAGCGATAAGCATGGAACTTTTGGGCGTATTTTTCGGGCTTGCGTTGGTAGTCGGCGGGGCACAGTTTCTGGTTGGCTCGGCGAGCGTTATCTGCACTCGTTGGGGCGTGCCCGAAAGCGTACTTGCTGTCACGCTCGTAGCATTCGGTACATCGCTCCCGGAGTTGGTGACGGCGTTGGCGGCGATCATCAAAGGGCATCCCGAATTGCTGGTCGGTAACGTTATCGGCGCGGATATCTTAAACGTATTGTTCGTGGTGGGGGCGTCGGCGACGGCCGTGCCGTTGCAGGTGCCGGTCGAGTTTTTCTACCTGCATCTACCGGTGATGATCATGGCACTTGTGCTGCTGCGACTATACATCGCTCGCCGCGGTGACCAGTTCTCCCGCTGGGAGGGCGTTCCGCTGCTGCTACTGTTCGCCGGGTACTACGTTGCCCTTATTACGCTCGTATCGATGGGCGTTTTGAAGATGCCGGGGTAAAGAAGACAACCGGGAATAGTGATATTAGGTACTAGATAAGGGTTTCTAGTTCCTAGTGCCTAATCCCTAGTCCCTAATCCTTTGCTTTGCATTGTGTGTATGGTTATAATTTCGGGATGCAATTTCCAGGAGGCATGAAATGAACAAAACGACAATAGCGATTGGATTTTTTACGGTTTGCGTGACAGCTGCGGTTGCCGTCGCCGCCGATCCCATCAAAATGAAACCCCCAATCCCGTTGCCCCACGCTGGTATCACGCTGGGTTTGCCTGTGGGCTTCGTTCAGCAAAATGAGCTTGCCGACGAAACACATATTTTAACGGCGGGACGCACCGAGTCGGATAAAACCACTGGTGGTATTTCGCTGCTGGTCGTTCCGGCGGAGAAGGGCGTAACGGCTGAGAGTTTTTTGCAGGGTCAAGTCGACGCTTATACGCAATCGCTGGCGGTGCGGCATTTCAAGAAGCTAGGACAAGCACCCATCAGCATCGCCCCCGGCCTCGAAGGTCTCGCCGCCTCGTGTCAGTATTCGTTCCGCGGAATTAAAACCGTCGCCGTCGTGATATGTTTCATACGCGATATTAAACCCGAGAAAGACGCCGCTGCTATTCATGTTGCGTATCTCCTGACGATGGAAATGCCCGCTGAGCGAAAAAAAGATATCCTTCGCACACTGGACGCGGTTCTCGAGACCATGAAGCTTACGGCGATCCAACGCCCGATTGATATGGAGCACGACTACAAGGGCTTGATCCTGAAAGATTTTAAAGGCGGTTATTCGGTACGGGCACCGAAAGGCTGGGCAAGCGGTAAGAATGACTGGGGCATCACGCTCAAGCAGATCGATTTTCTCGCGGGCGGCGTGGCGTGTCCCGATGTGCAGATCGTTTCGATTACCATGGACGACAAGCTCAACTCCAAGGAGTGCGGACGAAAATATCTCGATGCCGAAATCAAACGCGGGCTGAAAGTGGATGTGATTTCCGAAGGCCCGGCGAAACTTGCCGGAAAAGACGCGTATCAGTACGTGGTTCGCAAAAGCATTTCCGCCCCAGCCACGACCCCGGCGAGTCAACCCGCAACGAAACCCGCTGATGCATCCGACAAACCAAAGATCGTGCAAACGCCCGAGGAAGAACCGATTATGCAGGTGCATCGTCTTTTGACGGTTCCGGCCGAGGGTGACAAGGTGCGGCATTATGCAATTATTCTCACCACCCGCCGTTGCGACGTAAAAAAAACAGCAGCGATGATGGATAAGCTCGCCGAGAATTTCTCGCTTATCGCGATACCGAAAAACCCCCCGAAACCCACCCCAAAAAAGTACAAATTGGAGCTGTAGCAGATAACCGTGATCAAGCGTAACGAAATCATACAGGGCGACTGCATCGAAATTCTCGGAAAGGTAACCGAACCCGCCGCCGATCTGATATTTGCCGATCCGCCGTTTAATATTGGTTACAAGTACGACGTTTACGAAGACCGCAAGGCCTACGACGAGTATTATCAGTGGACGCACGACTGGATGGCGGCCTGCCAGAAAATTCTCAAACCCAACGGTAGCTTTTGGGTCGCAATCGGTGACGACTACGCCGCCGAGGTTCGCGTTATCGCACGAAAGCTGGGGCTGAACTTACGCAACTGGGTGATATGGCATTACACGTTTGGGCAGGCGACGAAAAACAAATTCGCCCGCAGCCATACGCATCTTTTTTATTTTACGAATACGACCAATCCGAAAGCTATCACGTTTAACGACATGGAAATCCGCGTGCCTTCTGCCCGCCAGACCACCTATGCCGACAAGCGTGCGAACCCCAAAGGGAAAATCCCCGACGATGTCTGGAGCTTTTCGCGAGTGTGCGGAACTTTCAACGAACGCGTTAAATGGCATCCCTGCCAGATGCCGCAGCGTGTGCTGGAACGCATCATAAAAGTTTCCAGTAATCCGGGCGACATGGTTATCGATCCGTTCAGCGGGTCTGGTACGACGATGGTGGCTGCTGCGATGCTGGGGCGGGAGTATTTTGGAACCGATCTTTCCGAGGACTATGTCGCCAAAAGCAAAATCCGCATAGCAGACACACTGGCAGGGCGGTGCAAGAAAACCGACATCTCCGAGAATCCCGTCGCCAAACGCCCGGGTCGAAAAGTCGGTGGGGGACGCAAAAAATCTGTGGCTGCGAAATCTGCAAAGCCCAGCAATTCAGCCCCGGATACTGCAGTTCTTTTCGATTGAGCTAAAGAAGTTTGACTTTTTTCAATGTCAGGATGGGATTGGGCTAGTTTTTCAGGGCGCAGTAAAAAAGCCGTAGTGTTATCCACGGCCTTTTTGTCTCTCGTGCAACGAGCTATTCGCGGTGCTCGTAGCACTCGGGGCGAAAAGATTCGAACTTTCGACCTCCTGATCCCAAACCAGGCGCTCTGCCAAGCTGAGCTACGCCCCGAAGGATCGGAGATTCTCGCAGCTTTCAGCGTAAAGGTCAAGCACAAGTAGGGGGTGTCGGTAAAAAGAGTGGGATAAAATCCACTGGCGGGGGAGAGCGATACGCCCGGCGGGATTCGAACCCACGACCTATGGTTTAGGAAACCATCGCTCTATCCTGCTGAGCTACGGGCGCAACTTATTATAGTGTAAAGGCTATTGGCAAAATAAAAAAACGGCGAATATGATCAGCCGCCCCCTGCTAGGAGTTAATTCCCTCCAGTGCTACCGGCTTATTTACTTCCAGCGTTGCTGGCGGCTCGGCGTTTGTCTTCTTCGGTGCCGACGGAAATTGACATCAGCGATTTGGTGTCTTTGTCGATTACGAAGGCGTTGGAGTACGGCCCGGCGTTCCAGGTAAACGGGGCGGGAAGTTCGGACTTATTGAGAACGATTTTCGTCTGGGCCGTTTCGCCGTGCCCACCCATGGCACCGATAAGTCCCACGCCCTTACCCGAGCCGGTGAGATAAACCTCCAACTGCTGATGCGTAAGATTCGTAAACACGACGGTAACCTTCTTGCGACAGCCGGGGAGCGGCAACAGCATCGCGGCTAGGACAAACAGGATACAAACTTTAATAGCTTTATTTTTCACGTTGATCTCTCCGTGTGGTTTCTGATGTCAATTAATGAACCGTGGATTCTAGCCAATTCCGGGGAATTTGCAAGGGGCTGGTCAGGTTTCCTGTTTTTTGATGTTTCCTTGAGCCCGGGAAAACGGTACATTGTTCTCATGAAAATCGCGTTGGGACAATTTAATCCGATCGTCGGTGACATCGAAGGCAACACCGAGCGGATTGCCGAGTTTATTCAGCAGTCTGCAAAAGGCGGTGCCAATCTGATTGTGTTTGGCGAGTTGTCGCTGGTGGGATATCCACCGCGGGATCTGTTGCGTAAGGATGGCTTCGCAGCTGCGAGCGTGGCTGCCGTCGAAAAACTCGCACCACTGGCCGACGGAATCGCCGTACTTGTTGGGTTCGTTCGTCCGACGCCGGGTGATGCCGGTCGGCCGCTGCAAAACTGCGCCGCCTTACTCGCCGATGGTCAAATCAAACACGTTCACGTAAAATCGCTCTTGCCGACCTACGACGTTTTCGACGAGACACGCTACTTTGAACCATCGCCAGAAAGCAAATGCGTCGAGGTTGCCGGAGTGAAAATCGGCATCAGCATTTGCGAGGACATTTGGGATTCCGACGCGCTCGGCCGCGAGCTTTACGGCGGCGATCCGGTAGGGCGGTTGATCGAAAACGGTGCCGAAGTCATCATCAACATGGCCGCCAGCCCGTTCGAGATGGGCAAGGCCAAGCGGCGCGAAGAATTGTTCCTACGCCAAGCCGCCCGCACCAAGGGCGGACTTGTTTACGTGAACCAAGTTGGCGGCAACGACGAACTTATCTTCGACGGTTGCAGCTGTGTGGTTCGTCCCGACGGGAAAATTCTCGGCCGAGCCAAAGCATTCACCGAAGACCTGCTAATCGTCGACATGGACGCCGCGGAACCGGCGCGATGCGAGCCTTTCGAAAGCGAAATGGAAACGCTGAACCAGGCGTTGCAGCTGGGGATTGGCGACTACGTTCGCAAGTGCGGATTTAGCAGCGTGGTGCTCGGAATGTCGGGCGGGATTGATTCTGCAGTGGTGGGGGTGCTGGCTGCCGACGCTTTGGGCGGGAAAAACGTGCACGTCATCGCCATGCCCTCGCGATACAGCAGCGACCATTCGCTAACCGACGCCGAGGCGTTGGCACGCAATTGCGGGATGGACTACCGCGTGATTCCAATCGAGGATATCCACGCGGCGTTTGAGTCGGCGACGGGCGAATTACTAAGCGACGCCGGCGCGGCCGGTGAGTTGGCGGGCGAAAACATCCAGGCACGCATCCGCGGAAGCCTCGTCATGGGCTGGTCGAATGCGGGTGGGCACTTACCGCTGGCCACGGGCAACAAGTCCGAACTTTCGGTTGGATATTGCACGCTCTATGGAGATATGTGCGGCGGGTTGGCCCCGATCGGCGACGTTCTTAAGATGCAGGTTTACGCGTTGGCCGAGCACATCAACAAAAAGGCCGGTGCTGACCGGATTCCGCGAAACATAATCACCAAAGCACCGTCGGCTGAGCTTAAACCGGGGCAGGTCGATCAGGACAAACTTCCGCCTTACGAGGTGCTGGACGAAATTTTGCGGCAATACGTCGAACTCGACCGCGCCGCCCACGAAATAATCGAAAACGGATTCTCATCGCCCGAGCAAGTCGAACTTGTGCATCGCGTCTTGCGAATGGTGGATGTTTCGGAATTCAAACGCCAGCAGGCCGCGCGCGTGCTGAAGGTTTCATCGCGGGCGTTTGGCATCGGGCGGCGTGTGCCGATCGCGCAGCGGTTTGTTCAAAGACGCAAATAGAAACCGGAAATCCGAAAAACTAAAATCGAAATCCTAAACAATATCGAATGTTTAAAATCCAAATTTTTTAAATTTTTTAAATAAAAGATATCAATTTTAGCACCTCTGGCCGTTTTGGTTTTTGGTAATTTGAATTTCTAATTTGTTTAGTATTTAGAGATTAGAATTTCGAGTTTTGGGCAATTAACGTAGCTATTTGTGTAACAATGTTTGTGACACAACAGTGATGGATATGATATGCAGATACTTTGCGGACAATGCGGATCGCAGCTGACGGTTGAACTTCTTCCGGAGATGACGTTTGTGCAATGCACCAACTGTGGGCACGAGATTTCGCTGGGTAATTTGCATAGTGACGCTACGGTTGTTGATAAATTTTCAGCCGATAACGCAACCCCTCCCGAAGGCTTTGCCAATCAGGCACAGCGGGTGCTGCGCGAGCGCATCTTAATAACATGCGGTAAATGCGGGGGCAAGATAAAGCTGCCGCGACGTCTGATGGGCAAAAAAATTCGCTGCAAGGATTGCTCCAAGGTTCTGCAGATTCCGCGTGTGGAAGATATCGATGAGCTTAACGGCGATGCGGAAAAAGATGACGAAATTGTCGATTTTTCCGACAGTGACGATTATCTTAACGGCGACGACTATGTAACCGAGGTGACGCACAAGTTGCGCACGCGAAGAGGGCGGGTGAAGTGGTGGATAATCGGCGGTGTGGTGTTGCTTACCGCCGGTTTGATACTGTGCAAGGCGTGTTGGCCGACCGTTGAGCAAACTACAAAAGACGACGATATCTCCGTTAAGATTGGTGGTGTGAGCGATGCGATTGAGGGTACGTCGGATGAGGTCACAATTACCAGGGCGGCGATGAAATGGAGCATGTTTGCCAGCGGGCGATATTTTCTCGCACCTGTCGGGAAGATGTACGGTTTTGTGACCGTGCAGATATCCGCCGGTGACAGCTCGGTTGGGTTTGACAATCACGGTTCTGACGTGCTGCTGGTGCTGGGTGGTGAGAAGTACGAATCGCTGGGACAAAAGGCTGACGCCACCGGTGGTGTGCCGGTGTTGTCACGCAAGGGCAGCGTTCGTCTCGGGGCCGACGAGTCGCGAGAAGTTACTTTCGTGTTTGAAATTCCCACCAAAAATTCGGCCGGTACGCTGCAGATCAAAGGTGCCAATGATATCGCTGTTCCCATGCTGGAGTATCGTCGCCCCAGCGGTGAGTTTTCGATTGCCGGTAGCTACCGCGAGGTTGGCCCGCGGAATCTCAAACCGCTGTTGGAAGATCCGGTGATGGAGGCCGTCCAGAATACCGCGAATCAGCAGTTGATTATTCGCAAAACCGCGGATGGTGTGTTGATGGTGGATATTCCGCGGTCGGGCGTTTCGGGGCGAATCTACACCAAAGCTGACGAGGTGTACAATGTGACACTGCGAAAAGACAGAGACACGCTGCGGGCCAAGCTCCGCTGGATCGGTGAAGGGAATCTCGTGGTTCTCTATCTTCGCAATTCCCCGATGCATCAAATTACTTATCAACGCGAAATTTTACGGCCGCGGCCGGAGCGGGAACGTTTTCGGCCCGACGCGGGCAATTTGTTCGACTGACCGTTTGGGAAAATCCCAGGATTTTCGGGAAAAACAATGGAATCTATTAAGCGTTACAAATTCATCGGCTGTGAAGTTTTTTATCGCGAGGCGTGTTACTTGGCGAGCATGTCGAAGGATCTCGTTGACGTGGAATTTCTCCGCAAGGGGCTGCACGATCTTGAGACGGCGGATATGGTCGCGCGAATTCAAAACGCCGTTGACCTCGCCAGCAACGCAGACGTACCGTACGATGCGATTCTTCTCGGGTACGGCCGATGCAACGATGGACTTGTCGACATTACGGCCGGTGAGGTTCCGCTGGTGATTCCAAAAGCGCACGACTGCATAACCGTGTTCTTCGGGTCGCGCGGTGACTACAAAAAGCATTTCGATGAGAATTCCGGTACGTACTACGAAACGACCGGCTGGATCGAACGCGGGGATTGCGACGACGGTAGCGTGCAGCGCCCGGCCTACGGCATGGAAGGGGTTATGGGCAAGTTGGGACTGACCGAAAGCTACGAGCAGCTCGTCGCCAAGCACGGTAAGGACAACGCCGACTATCTCGTCGAAACTCTCGGTGGGTGGGAGCAGGCCTACTCGCAGCTGTGCTATCTGGAGATGGGCGTGTGCGACGAGTCGGAATTTATCACCACCGCCAAAAAGCGCGCCGAGCAACACGGATGGAAGTTCGAACTTCGCAAAGGGGCACTGACATTACTACGCAAATTATTCTCCGGAAAATGGGACGACGACTTCGTGCTCGTCCCGCCGAATTCCAAGCTCGTCGCCAAAAATGACGAAAATATTCTCGGCGTCGAACCGATCTAGCTGTATCGGAATCACCGGATATTTGAACCCGCGCAACGTATCTACGTTAAAAATAAATGGTTGTGTGCGTTTGGAGTAAAAGTTGTGTGTTTTGGCAGAGCGATGCAGTTGTGGAAAAATGACTTTTTTCGGCATTTTTTTCTGGTGAGGGGAAAAAAAAAGAGTATGCTTTTGTTTTGCAGCTTGATAAGTGTATTAAGGTGCGATGATTGTAAATGACGGTAGTTAATTTATCAGGAGACAAGTTATGGCAGATATGGCAGTACTGGCAGAAACGTTGATTGCGGGTAATCGTGACAAGGTCGCTGAATTGGTTCAGGAAGCTCTTGCTGAGGGTATGGGCCCGAAAGAGATTCTCGAAGATGGTCTTATCGCGGGCATGAATGTTATCGGTAAGCGTTTCAAGGCCAACGAAGTTTATGTTCCCGAAGTTCTTATCGCTGCCCGTGCAATGCACGCTGGTATGGAACTGTTGGAAGAAAAGTTGGCAGCCGCCGGCGTTAAGCCGATCGGTACCGTCGTTCTCGGTACGGTCAAGGGCGACTTGCACGACATCGGCAAGAACCTGGTCAACATGATGCTGACTGGTGGCGGACTCAAGGTTGTGGATATCGGTATCGACGTTCCTGCTGAAAAGTTCGTCGAAGCAGCAAAGGAAAGCGGCGCACAGATCGTTGCTCTCAGTGCTTTGTTGACAACCACCATGCCCCAGATGGCTGAAGCAATCAAGGCACTCAAAGACGCCGGGTTGGAAGTCAAAACCATCATTGGTGGCGCACCTGTAACCCAGAGTTTCGCCGACGAAATCGGTGCCGACGGGTACTCTCCCGACGCCGCCAGTGCAGTTGATCTTGCAAAAGAGCTTATTGGCACAGCATAATCATTTTGCACATTTGATTTGATCCCAAAGCGGGTCGTCCATTTAACATGGACGGCCCGTTTTCATTTTATCATGACTGCCTTTTATAGTAAAATGCTTGACAGTTGACCCCTCCGCGTCGACCATTATGCATAATCGGGTTTACCGGAGCAACAGGACTGATCAAAAGGCCGAAATTATGGACGACAATAAAAAAATTCGAGAAGTGAAAGTCGTGGGTTACAGCAGGGAGCTGCTGTTTTTTCAACTGACGATTTTGGTTACCATTTTTTCGCTGCTGGGCGTTGCCTTCTCAGATGGCTGGTGGCAGACGCCGTTTGTTATTTGCTTTTTGGGCCTTTTCGGGTTCTCGCTGTTTCAGGCGTCGCGGCTGCACCGCAGGGGCGTGACGATATCCATTTGCGATCTTGACGAACCGGACGAAGACTCCACCGACGAGTCCGACGAACCGGAAGATACTGAGGATGTTCCCGCCCCCGACGACGAACCCGACGAAGAGGAAGATGCCGATCCGCTCGATCAACCTCACTGGAGCAACGAAATGTTTCCAGATCCTGATGTTGAGCTGGGGCTGAAAAAAAAACATGGCAGCTGACGGTGAGGCAGGCCCCGAGGGCGATGCAGCTGCCGATCGCTAGGAAAAAACCACTATTGATATCCGGGTCGTTGCGGTGTAGTCTATTGCGTATGCACCGAAGAGTCGTCCACAAGAATTTCGGGAGTGCAGTGATTTTTGAGTTTGTACGACCCGTTTAGGGTTAGAGCATTTCAAATTTAAGATGCTCAGGTTTCAGGAGATATTTAAATGGTAGATTGCCCCGAGAACACATCCCCGTCAGATGAAAGTCAGGAAAACAGCTGCAGCAAAATTCTGGTTGTCGACGACAACGAGCAAAATCTTGAATTGCTGGTGGCATATCTTGACGATCTGGATTGCTGCGTAACCACCGCTGTCGACGGGATAGATGCTCTCGATAAAGTCGAGCAGGACAAACCTGACCTGATTCTTCTCGATATCATGATGCCGCGCATGAGCGGTTTCGAGGCATGCCGAAAACTCAAAAGCGATCCCGGAACACGAGACATTCCGATCGTGATGATCACCGCCCTTAACGAACTTGGCGACATCGAACGCGGGGTTGAAAGCGGCACGGACGATTTTATCACCAAGCCCGTCAACCGCCTTGAGCTTGTAACGCGGGTTCGTTCGTTGCTGCGAGTCAGCCATTTCAAAAACGAACTCGAACGCACGCTCACATACCTCGCCGAAATTGAAGGCGAACCAAAATCAGAATAACCCGTGCCGATAGCAGTAAGGGGTGGGGCGGACTTTATGATATAAGGATACTCCAAGGCGGAGCCCGAGGTTTCCGCATGCCTTTAGAATTTCGAGGATAAAGATGCTAAAATTGTTTTTTATCACTGTGTTGACACTTTTAATTTTCCTCAGCAGCCCCGGGTTTTCCGCCGCCAAACCGGGTTATGCAAAACCGCCCACCGCGGTCAAAAAAACCGCGAAAGCGAAACCCGCGGCCAGCGCCCCCGTGGCCGATAAACCCGTCGTGGAAAAAATCGCACCGGTCGTTATTACCCAACGCAGCAAAACCAGCAATGGCGCCCTTGTCGCGAAATTATCCAACGGCATGACGGTGATTATTCGCGAAGTTCACACAGCTCCGGTCGTGTGCGTTCGCGGTTACGTTCGCACGGGCGGAATTTACGAGGGCAAATGGCTCGGCTGTGGGTTGAGTCACCTTTGCGAGCATCTCGTTGCCAAGGACACCATCAGCGGTGAGCCTGCCGGGACGAAATCGGGCCAAAAAGTTTCTGCGGTTAATCGCGTTACCGAAATCGGCGGACAGTCCAATGCGTATACTTCGCTCGCCCACACCTGTTATTATATATCCGCGGGGGCGGACAAAACCGACGACTGCATCAGCATCATCGCCGACCAGTTGGGGCGCCCTGACATTACGCGGAAAGATTTTCAACGTGAACACGGTGTCGTGCAACGCGAGCTGGAAATGGGCAAGGACGATCCGCGGCGAATAATTTATTACGCACATATGGCGAATTTTTACGGAACGCACCCCGCAGCTGTGCCGGTTATCGGGTTTCCCGAACCGTTGGCCGCGGTGACGTACGAAGATGTGATGGCGTACCATCAAAAAATGTATGCCCCGCAGAATATGATCTTCGTGGTGGTTGGTGATATCGACACAGACGCTGCCTTAAAGCAGGTCGTAAAATCGATGCAGGGTTTTACCCAGACCCGTCAGCCCGAATTCAACCTCCCGAAAGTCCGCGACGTCGTAGGTGTTCGCCGCCGCACTCTTCAAAGCTCGCGATACCGCGAAGACGCCGAAATGCTCAGCTTTATGACGATTGATCTGCTGGATCCTGACTTATATGCCTTGGATTTGCTGAGTTGCATTCTCACGAACGGAAAATCTTCGCGGTTGGTTCGCTCGCTGCAGTTCGACAAGCGGCTGGTGACTTCGATTGCGTCGTATTCCAGCACACCGGCGTGGGGCAAGGGCAATTTTACGTTCCAGTTCCGCACCGCACCCGGTAAAGCGGACACAGCTGAAACCGCACTGCTCGCCGAACTTCGCGGCATCGTAAAAAACGGCGTTACCGAAAGCGAAATCGCCCGCGCCAAGCAGCAGATGATTTCGCAGCATGTTCGCTCGCAGCAGACTATGAAAAGCATCGCCGGTTCGCTCGGTACCGACATGCTGGCGGCGGGGATTCCGACATTCAGCGAGCATTACACCAAAAATATCCAGAATGTCACCGCCAAGCAGATTCTCGACGTTGCGAA
Organism: Planctomycetota bacterium; assembly: GCA_030635145.1. Lineage (GTDB taxonomy): Bacteria > Planctomycetota > Phycisphaerae > SM23-33 > SM23-33 > DAOVZK01. The sequence goes on from DAOVZK010000011.1 coordinate 30,552, forward strand.
AAAGTATTTTCGTTTCGATGACATGGTCATCACGCGCGTGGTTCCGCTGGGGCAGAAGCAAACCACCGCCACTACGCAGCCTGCTAAACAGACTAGCAGCACCGAAGTCTACAAACTTCCCAACGGACTTACGGTTGTGCTGAATTCCACCGATGCGATTGGTCTTGTGTCTATGGTGATGGGCACTAAGGGTGGGATTTTGCTCGAGACTCCCGCGGATAACGGTATCGGGACGTTGATGATGGGGCTTTCGACTCGCGGGGCCGCAGAGCTTTCCGCCGACGAAATCGCCGAATTTTTCAACGCCGCCGGTGGTTCCATCCACGGAATCTGCGGTGACAATTCGTTTACGTGGAGTGCGTCAGTTCTCAGCGACAACTACAAAAAGGCGTTCGATATTTTCGCCGATGTGGTTTTGCATCCGACATTTCCACAGAAGCAGCTCGATACATACAAACCGCTTGCGTTGGCTGCGATCAAGCGAATCGATGAAGATTGGAATTCGCTGTTGGGCAAGTATTTTCGGGCGAATTTCTTTACGGGGGGTCCCTGGAAGATGCCGCGCCAAGGCGACGCAAAATTTATCACCGCCGCCACCGTAAAGCAGCTTGCGAAATATCACACGAAGGTTCTCAAACCCGGTTCCAGCGTCCTTGCAGTTTACGGTAAGTTTGACCCTGCGGTGATGAAAACGAAAATCGCCAAATCTTTCGGTACGCTTCCCGCCGGTAAAGACGAAATTACCCAGCCGCCTGTTCGCAAAGTTGCCCCCGAGGGTGAACTTCATGTTTTGCAGACGAAAACCAAGCAGGCAGGGATCATCGTGGCGGTGCCCGGAACGACGATGGCCGACACCAAAGATCGCCTCGCACTGACGCTGCTGGACACTATCATCAGCGGGTACCATTATCCCAACGGGTGGCTGCACACGGAGCTTCGCGGGAAGAAGCTCGTTTATGTCGTCCACGCTTATCACAAAACGGGATTCATTCCCGGTGCATTTTTGACCTACGCCGGCACGCAGCCGGAAAAAGCAAAGCAGGTCGTCGATATCATCCACAAAAATTATCGCAAGGCTGCGAACTATCTTCCCACGCAGCAGGAACTCGACCTGGCGATAAATACCATCGTCACCGCCGAGGTCCTCAACAATCAGACGCTGGACGATCTGGCCACCGCCGCGGTACTAAACGAGCTTTACGGGCTTGGGGTCGATTGGCCCCGCAAGCTCAAGGCCGAGTTGCAGGGTATTACGCCCAAGGATGTGCAAAGAGTGGCGAAAAAATATCTCAGCGGGGGATACGTTACGGTCGTAATTACGCCCCAACCGCAGGTGCTGTCCGGCGAGACAATCAGCGAGACGGAGTAAAATGTTATCGAGCATAGTTACCAACGGCGAACTGTTTGAAACGATCATGCTGCTGTGCTTTGGTTTGTGCTGGCCGGTGTCGATTTTCAAAGCACTGCGCACAAAAATGGTGCACGGAAAAAGCGTAGGCTTTATGTGCCTGGTTATCGTGGGATATTTTTCGGGGGCGACGTCCAAAATTGTCAAGTTCGCCTGCGGTTCCGACCCGCTGGAGTTCACGATCTGGTTATACTTCTTCAACGCGACGTTGGTGCTGGTCGATCTTATATTGTATCTCAAACTCCACAAACAATCCCTCGCCGCTGCCGAGGAATACATCTCCATTCCAACCGAAGCCGGGGACTAATAACATGCAAAACCCCCCAAGATTTTTTTTGTCGCATGTCTCACAACTAATGGCAATAAAAAGCTTCTGGCGGGGCAGCGGTGTAGTTTATCTTGGGTTCTGCCTTGTTGGGCTGCTGGCCGGGCTTTGGGTTGAAAAAATCTACGTCAATCCAAACGAGTTCACCACGCCGGTTCTTCCGGTTTTTCGCACGCTGGGGATTTCGCAGGTTTTATTTTTCCTGCTGGCCTGGCCGCTGATTCTTATGCGACGTGGCAAAACTAATCCCACATCATTACCGGCTGGGCTGATCGAGATTCTCGGTTTTTTTGTCGCCGCAATTCCGTTTTACTTCGTGGCTGCCAAATTCTCCGATGCCACCCTCACAGACTACCTGCGAACAACCATTGCTGTCGTTGCTTTTTGTCCGCTGGGGTTGGCAGCTGGGAGGTTGATGACGAATCCTTCCGCTCGCTCGTGGATTTTGCTGGGGCTTGTCGTCGCCAGCATCGCCGCGGTGGGGGTGCATTACATTCTCCGCGAATTTTTGCCCGAGGTTTCCGCAGCATGGATTTGGACTTACGCCCCGATTGGTTATATCTGGACGGCGGCGAGTGGGCAGGTAGCAACTGTATTCCCTAAACCCTTGCTGGCCTGGTGCTTATGGGTGTTTGTGGGTATCCTGCTATGTGTTGTTCCGGTAAAATCGCCTGCTGCCACGATAAACTCGATTTCTGATGCCGCTTCTAAATAAAGTTACCTTGCAAACCGGCCGATTCTTATATAGAAGCTGTTTCAAAACCTGCTTTCGTCGCGAGGCCGAGGAATTTTTTGATCTGGCAAGGAAGCAAAAAGGTTGCATATTACAGGATATTCCGCCTTTTTGCTGACGAAGCCAGAACGGAAAATAACCGGCCGTAGCAGAAATGAGGTTTTGAAACAACTTCTGGTACGACATCATGAAAGGTAATGTATGATAGTAGCCCACATCACTCACGAAGCCGTTGAAAAAATCGGCGGAATCGGCACCGTTATCGCCGGACTAACCACCGCCGACGCCTACACCCGCGAAGTTTCCCGCACCATCCTTGCCGGGCCAATGCTCACCAGCGATCAGCCGGTAAATGAGCGGTTGGGCAAGAACGGCCGAATCTTGTACAGCTCGCTCGACGAAATAACTCCGCCCGAGTGGCGAGAAAAATTCTTACCGATCGAGCGAACGTATGATGTCGGGATTATCTATGGGCTGCGGAAAATTTTCGAACCATACAGCGGCCGCGAAGTGGAAGTAGAGGTGCTGCTGGTTAATGTTTTTCACGTGAATCATACGCGGTTGAATTTGTTTAAGGGCGAGTTGTTCAAGAAGTTCGACGTGGCTTCGCAGGAATTCGAAAACGTGTGGGAGTACGAGCAGTACGTCCGCATTGCCGAGCCGCTCTTCGAGGCGTTTAAGGTTCTCGGTGCACGCGGTAAGGACGAACCGCTGCTGATGTTGTCGCACGAATACATGGGTATGCCGACGGTGCTCAAGGCAATTCTCTCGGGCGATGACAAAGTTAAGACGGTATTCTACGCGCACGAGGTTGCGTCTGTTCGGCCGATAGTGGAACGCGAGCCCGGCCATGATACGATGTTCTACAATGTCATGGAACATGCCGACAAGCAGGGTAAAACACTGGAAGAAATTTTTCCGCAGTGCCGCAGCAATTTTAAGCATTCGCTGGTGAAGGCGGCGAAGTATTGCGATCATGTTTTTTGCGTTGGCGATTACATTGTCAAAGAGCTGCACTTTTTGGACGATCATTTTTACCGCATGGGTATCGATCTGGTTTACAACGGCATCCCAGCCGAGCCTATCACGCTGGAAGAAAAGCACACCAGCAGAAATATTCTCAAACAGTATTCAAAAAATCTTCTCGGAACCGAACCGACATGGACGTTTACGCATGTTGCCCGTCCGGTGCTTAGCAAGGGGCTTTGGCGGGATCTGCTGATTCTCGATAAAATGGAACCGCTGCTGCAAAAACGCGGTGAGACGGTGGTGTACTTTATGCTTGGCACGCTTGGGGGGCAGCGGCGTGGGCAGATTGTGCGGAATATGGAACGCAATTACGGCTGGCCGGTGGAGCATGAGCTGGGGTATCCCGATCTTTGCGGCGGTGAGGAACTGGTGGCTGAGACGTTTGAGATTTTCAACCAGACGCATACGGCATCGCGGGCGATACTCGTGAATCAGTGGGGGTTCAATCATTCTGCGTGTGGAGATCGTATGCCGGCCGAAACCACAATATCGCATTTGCGTCGCGGCTGCGATTTGGAATTCGGCTTGAGCGTTTACGAACCGTTTGGGATATCGCAGTTTGAACCGCTGAGCTTCGGGGCGTTGTGCGTGGTGTCGAACGTTTGCGGATGCATGGGGTTTGCCAACGCCGCCGACCCCGACGGAAAATTCGACAACATCATCGAAGGAAATTTCCTGCACGTAAAACCGTCGCTGGAGATCGACGACTTGCTGAATCTTACGATTCCTGATCGCGATAGCGTGGAGGGGCTTGAGGCAGGGCGGTTGGCGAAGAAAATCGTGGCTCGCTTACCACGTGACGATAAGGCCATGGAAAAACGCATCGCCGACGGGCTTGAACTTTCGCGGAGAATGAGCTGGGAGCATGTCGTGCAAAACTACTTCATGCCAAGCTTAGGAAAAGTTGTTACCGAATAACCGAATAGCTACCGACCCATAGCATGGGGCGGCATTATTATTTACATGCGGCGTTGCCGCCCGCGAGCCGCGGAGGGTCGTAGCACGACAGGCCCGGCAACGCCGGTGGTTATTAATCAGCGGGAGTGACAATTATTGTTGCTCCCGCTGATCTTCTTATATTCTTCTTTTCTGTCATCCTCGTGAAAACGGGGATCCAGTTCTTTTCTTACGCGGTCATTGCGAGGAGCGCAGCGACGCGGCAATCTAGGCTTCTGTCATCCTCGTGACAAGAGGGGAAAAACGTGGTTGCAAACACCGCAACCACGGCACCCGCCTGTCATCCTCGTGGAAACGGGGATCCAGTTTTTTCTTCGTAGGGTCGGCCATTGCCGACCATCTTTCCGGGTAGCCATGAAAGAATTAAATATCCAACACCCAACACGGAATATCCAATATCCAAGGTAAAGAGCTTCGCAATCTGAACCCCGCAGGGGTGGTCAGAGTTTAGCCGGGGGTGCAACCCCCGGTATAAAAGCCTTCAAAAATAGTAGCCCTGAAAGGGCGACAGCAACTTTGCAATTCCACACACGATTCCTTCGGGACTTTTTCTTTTTTATATCCGCTATCCGGGGGTTCGCTACGCTTCACCCCCGGCTAAATCCTTATCGCCCTTTCAGGGCTAATTATTAGGATCGCCTCTTTTCTGTCATCCTCGACCCCGATCGAGGATCTAGGGAAATTTTCAATGACAACCGTATGGTCAACGATTCTACTACGTCCCCTGGATCCCCGCCTGCGCGAGGATGACAGAAAACACAATAACGCCACCGGTGCTACCGGAGGTAATAAAAAACGCCTAGTGCCGAGCCCCTAAGCCCTATTGCCTGCGATGCTATCGCCCTCCAGTGTTACTGGTGCCTCGCCTGCTACCGGGCGGTGAGTTCTTTACTGATTCTCACGGCGCACCAGTCGCGGCCGCACATCGAGCAGTAGTCGTTATCACCATCGTCGGAAATGTCGTTCCCGCGGGTGCGAATTTCTTGCGCCGTTTCGCTGTCAAACGCCAAGTCGATTTGCTTTTTCCAGTCGAAGTTTGCACGGGCGTCAGAAATTTTGTCGTCCCAGTCGCGTGCGCCGGGTAAATGCCTCGCGACGTCGGCGGCGTGGGCAGCGATTTTATAGGATACGCAGCCGGTTTTGACGTCTTCGGGTTGCGGTAAGGCCAGGTGTTCTGTCGGTGTGACGTAGCACAAAAAGCTCGCGCCCCAATAGGCTGCCGCCGTTGCGCCGATGGACGACGTGATATGGTCGTACCCCGGAAAAGCGTCGGTAACGATTGGGCCGAGCACGTAAAACGGGGCACCGTCGCAGATTTCCTGCTGCCGCTCCATATTCATTTGAATCTGATCGAACGGAACATGGCCCGGGCCTTCGACCATGACCTGCACGCCCGACTCGCGGGATCGCATGACCAGTTCCCCGAGCGTTTCAAGCTCAGCGAACTGTGCTTCGTCGGAGGCGTCGGCGAGACAGCCGGGGCGAAGTCCGTCGCCCAACGAATACGCCACGTCATACTGCCGCATTATCGCACTGATCTCGTCGAACAGTTCATACATGGGGTTTTCGCTGTTGTGGTAGTTCATCCACTTACCCAGCAGCGATCCGCCACGCGAACAGATACCGAGTTTGCGTTTCGATATCAGCGGAAGATGTTTGCGGAGGAATCCGGCGTGGATGGTGAAAAAATCGACGCCCTGGGCAGCTTGTTTTTCTACAGTCGCGAGGATGTCGTCTTTGGTGAGTTCTTCGATCGGTTTGTCGACTATCATCGAATACATCGGAACGGTGCCGATGGGGACGGTGGCGTTGGCGATGAGATGTTCGCGGATTTCGTCGAGATTTCCTCCGCCGGTCGAAAGGTCCATGACCGCGTCGGCACCGTATTTGACGGCCCATTGTAGTTTAACGAGTTCTTCGTTTTTACAGCTGCGGTTGGGGCTGGCCCCGATGTTGGCGTTGATCTTTGTGGTTATCGCACGGCCGATTCCGCAGGGGTCGAGACGAAGTGCACCTTCGCGGGTTCCTGCAAGATGGTTGCGGTTGGCGGGGATAACTAATCGCCCGGTAGCAAGTTCGCTTCGGATGGTTTCGGGTGATACGTTTTCGCGCTCGGCGACGCGTTTCATTTCGGGGGTAATAATTCCGGAATTCGCTTGTTGGTACTGTGTCATCGTGTTCTCAATTTTAGGCAAGGTACTGTTGGCAGGGCATAAAAAAAACCGCTGCACTGACTAGGCAAGCGGCGAAATGATTTCACAGCGTCGCTTCCCTACGCAGCTCGTCCGGGGATTGCGGTTAACTGCACCGCGGTCTGGCCGGATCTGCTGATCAGGTTCGAAGGGTCATTCTCAGTTGCAATCCTTCGGGTCGCAACGCCCCTAGCGAACGGCAACAGGATAACAATCTCACGGTGCAATCACAAGTTTTTTCGCAAGTTTCCCAAAATTTGTCAGCATTCGGAGCGCACAAAAAAAAGGCAGGCCGCAATGACCTGCCTTCGTTTATCGTAAGCGTTGACACTCTTTTTCCTGTCAATCTGTTCAAAATCTTTTTTTTTTGACAGGATTACAGGATTAGCTATGAATTATTGAAAAGAAAACAAGCTGTTGGGTGCTAACTGAAAACGCCATTGCGACGAATACAAATTCCCATGTAAATTAATCCTGATTAACAGGATTTTCTAGCCCTATTTCTCATCCTGTGATCCTGTCAAAATTTTGCCATGAATGGTTAGCGTTTATCAATTAAAATTCGCAACCGCTAACGTTTAACGTCGAGCGAACGAAGGAATTCTTCGTTGGTTTTGTGACGTTCGATGGCCTTGATCAGCGAGGGAACTTCTTCCTCTACGTTCAGCGTCGCCAGGGTTCTTCGCAGTGCGTGCAGCTTCGGTAGCTGCCATGGTTCTACGAGCAGTTCTTCTTTTCGGGTTCCAGTTCGCGGAATATCGAGAGCCGGCCAGATTCTGCGTTCAGCCAATTTGCGGTCGAGCTGCAGTTCCATATTGCCGGTGCCTTTGAACTCTTCGAAGATCAGGTCGTCCATACGGCTGCCGGTTTCGACGAGTGCGGTGGCGAGGATAGTGAGGCTTCCACCGTTTTCGATTTTGCGGGCCGCACCGAACATTCGCTTGGGGCCTTCCAACGCTCGGATGTCAACACCGCCGGTCATCGTTCGGCCGCTGCCGGTAACGGCGCGGTTGTATGCTCGGCCGAGACGTGTGAGAGAGTCGAGCAGGATTACGACATCCTGATTGAACTCGGTCATGCGGCGGGCACGTTCGAGGGTGAACTCGGTGATGCGAATGTGGTTGGAAACTTCCTGGTCGTTATTGGACGCGATGACTTCGGCCTGGGGGCATTTGCGGCGGAAGTCGGTGACTTCTTCGGGGCGTTCGTCGACCAGCAGAATGATGAGTTTGCACTCGGGATTATTTTCCGCGATGGCGTTTGCCATTTGTTGCAGCAGAATGGTTTTTCCTGATCGCGGGGGGGCAACGAGGAGCCCACGCTGGCCTTTGCCGATGGGGCAAATCAGATCAAGCACACGCATTTCGAGCGGCCCGCCGGGTGTTTCCAGCGTGAGTCTCGGGTGCGGGTCGACAACGGTAAGATCGTTGAACGGCAAGATGTCCTTGTATTCTTCGGCCGGTTTGTCGTTGATCATTGTGACTTCTTCGAGACGCGGGCCACCTTTTTTCTTCGTCGGTGGTTGCACCTGCCCGTCAATCATCAACCCGGTTTTGTATCCGCGATAACGGATAAAATCTTTCCCCACAAAAACATCGCCCGGAGTTGCCCGATAGTTGTTTTTTTCCTGACGCAGGAATCCATAACCCTTGTCAGTAACTTCCAGTACACCACGGCCTTGTAAACATTCGGTCGTGCTTTTTTCTTCCATTTCAGAACTTGCCATAACAGAAATCCTCTAGAATAATATGGTATTTGCCCCGACGGAATCGGGGCGACAAAACTCAGCGGCGCAACCAAACATGCTTAACGCAGAGTTCCCTTTTAGAACTTTTATTTGTGGCCTTTTTCCTGAGAGCAAACACAAATCAAATCCGGTACCGCCTGCAACTTACGGGAAGACTCACACTACGCGAGCCTGAAAGCAAACCCCGAACAAGTGAAAAACAGGCTTTTAGAGAACCGGGGGTTCCCACCCTCAAATGAACTTCAATCTATTTATATCACTGGATGTCGGAAAAGTCCAATAATTTTCATAAGTAAAAAAACTTTTTTTACGCCGATATTTTTTATACCAAACGATTGAGATGCGGGCATCGGCCGCGGACAGCATGAGTCCTGCAGATCAATCGTAAATTGCTTTAAGCGCATCGGCCAGGTTGACTTTGTTTTCATACAAAGCCTTGCCGACGATTACCCCATCGCATGAAATTTCTTGGCAGCGTGTAATGTCGTCGATGCTTCCGACCCCCCCGGAGGCAACGATCGGAACGGTGGTGGTTTTTACCAGCTCGCCTGTCGCTTCGATGTTCACCCCTTCGAGCATTCCGTCGCGGGCGATGTCGGTGTATACGATCGCGCCGAGATCGCTGCCATTAACGCGTGCGGCGAGTTCGACGGCGGTGATGTCGAGCTGTTGTGTCCAGCCTTCGGCGGCGACGAATCCGTTTCGGGCATCAAGCCCGAGGGCGATATTTTTGTTGCAGATATTGTTGCTACCCAGCAGCTGTTCGAACCAGTCCCAGTTTTTCAGGGCCGCCGACCCGATAACAGTTCGCGAAACTCCCGCCTCCAGCAGCAGGGCGATCCGCTTGTCGTCGCGAATTCCGCCGCCACACTGAACCTGCACGCCGGTTCCCGACAGCATTTTGCAGATGTCGGCGATAACTTTTGTATTGGTCAGTTCGCCGCTGCGTGCTGCGTCGAGGTCGACGATGTGAATCCATTTCGTCCCGGCGTCAACGAACTGCTGGGCCTGCTGCAGCGGGTTGTCGGAATATGTGGTTTGCAGATCGTAATCCCCACGTTGCAGCCGTACTACTTTTCCATCCCGAAGGTCGATTGCCGGTAAAATATCCATTACAACTCCACGAAATTCTTCAACATTTGCAGCCCGACATCCTGGCTTTTCTCGGGGTGAAATTGCGTAGCAAAAACATTACCCGACCACACTGCTGACGGGAAATCGTATCCGTAATTAGTGCGGGCAGCGACGATTTTTTCGTTCAGTGTCACGACATGATAGCTGTGTACAAAATAGACGTAGGAATTATTTTTGATGTTGCGAAACAGCGGGCAGTCGCTGCGGATGTCGATCTGGTTCCAGCCCATGTGCGGAATCTTCAGCTTATTTCCGATAACGCCCTGAGGTAGATCGAATTTTACGACCTTTCCCGGAAACACCCCAAGCCCCGTGTGCTGCCCGTCTTCGTATGACAGGTCGAACAGCAGCTGATAACCGAGGCATATTCCGAGGAAGAGGCGGCCGTTGCGGATGGAGTCGATTATCACCGCAGCCAACCCCGTGCTTTGCAGTCGGTCGATGGCATCGGCAAACGCGCCGACACCGGGGAGCACGATTTTTTCCGCCGCGGTAATTTCGCTCGGGGAAGACACGATCTGCGCATCGGCCCCGACATGCTCCAGTGCTTTTTGGACACTGCGAAGGTTACCCATACCATAGTCAACAACAGCTATCATGAATCAAACTTTCAGCCCGAGGAGAGCAAAAAACACCCACGGCCTTTTAATCTGGTGCCTAATGCCTATTGCCCAGTGCCTGGCCTTTATCTATTTCACCACCATTATGTCGACACGGCGATTTTTGGATTTGCCGGTGCGGGTTTTATTGCTGGAGACGAAATGTGTTGCACCCATCGCGACGGTTTCGATGTTGTCCTTCGAGATGCCGTTACCGATGAGATATCGCGTTACAGCCATCGCCCGATTCGCGGAAAGATCGAGGTTGTCTTTCCACTTTCTCTTGCTTTTTCTAATAGGATCGCTGTCGGTGAATCCGTAGACTCTTACGGGCAACCCGGGATAGGTGCTTTTGATATCTCGCACAACTCGCGAGAGTGCTCTGCGGCCGGTCTTGGTCAGCGTCGCCTTGCCGGAACCGAAAAGAACGTCGCTGCCGACGGAAATTTTATCTCCGAAGGTGCCTGTCTCCCAGCCGGTGGCAGTGATCTTAACGTCGGTGGATTGTCCGAGCTGACTTTCCAGCCGGCTGATTTTTTCATTCTTCTTTACAATGGTGTCCTCTTTAGACTTAACAAGGAGGTCCATTTCTTCGATTAAGTTTTGTTTATCCTGCACCTGCCCGCGAAGGTTGTCGTTGTCCACCTTCAGGAGGTCGTTTTGGTTTCGCAGTTTCATGGACTGCGCTTTGTAGTCTGTACAACCTCCTGCAAAAATGGTGGCAACCAGGCCGAGCAAAGCTACACTAACGTAAATTGTTCTTTTCATAATTATTCTCCTCAATTAACTTAAGAGCATCTAACACAAAATTCCCAGGTAGCCCAGATTAAGGTCACCGGTAAGCCCTCAGCTGCGTGCACCAAGCACACAACCGCTTTTTAGAGCCAACCACCATGTCCGTCGAAGCGGATTATACCAGTCTTCCCAGCAGGATAACAACAATACCCCCGGACTTTTTTGAAAAAACTCACCAGAATTTTTTGGATATACCCTGATGCGTTCTTTTGTGGTGGATTAGATTTCAGTAATTTTTTCTGATTCTTACTGATATCTGATAACTGGCAGCTGAGAACTTTTTTAGATATTTGCCAGCCGCTGGGCCTTGTCGTGGGTGACAAGGGCATCGAGTAGCGGGTCCAAATTTCCGCCGATAATGCGGTCGAGATTGAAATTTGCCCCTTCTTGCCCTTCGCCTTTTAGGCGGTGGTCGGTGCAGCGGTTCTGCGGAAAATTATAGGTTCGGACGCGTTGCGAACGGTCGCCGGACCCGATCATTTCTTTTCTGGTGGCAGCTTCGGCGGAGCTTTGCTTATGCCGGAAATGCTCGAAAACGCGGGCTGTCATAATCTGACGAGCCTTGGCTCGATTTTTGTGCTGCGATTTTTCGTCCCGCATCGAAACCGTAATGCCGGTTTCGACATGGTCCAACTTGATAGCTGACGCGTTTTTATTTACCGACTGCCCACCGGGGCCCCCGGCACAGCTGACGTGTTCGAGCACGTCTTTGTCCCAGTCGATATTGATGTCGATTGTTTCGGGTTCGGGGAGCACGGCGACGGTGGCGGCGGAGGTGTGAATTCTGCCTTGGCTTTCTGTTTTGGGAACGCGCTGAACACGATGCCCACCGCCCTCATATCCCAGCCGCGCCCAAACACCGTCACCCTTGATGTTGATGATGACTTCCTTGAATCCGCCCATTTCGGTGGGCTTGGCGTCCATGAGTTCGATTTTCCATCGTCGCGATTCGGCGTAGCGGGTGTACATGTCGAGCAAATTGCCGCAGAAAAGCGCAGCCTCATCCCCGCCGGTACCCGCCCGGATTTCCATGATGATCGACCCGATTTCCTGATCGACGCTCATAACCAAAAGTCCCTTGACCAAATCCATGGCATCCTCGGCCTGGTGGCGGAGGTCGTCGATTTCCATGTTGGCGAGTTCTTTCAGGTCGGCGTCACCGTCGGGGTCGTCCAGAATCGCCTGGGCCTCGTCTCGCTGTTTGGAAAGATCCTTGAATGCTCGGTACGGTTCGATAATTTTGCGGAGGGCAGAGAGTTCTTTCGACAGCGCAACAATTTTTTTGTGGCCAGAGGCAATTGCGGGATCGTTCATCTGCCCGGTGATATCCACGAAATGAGCATCAAGTTCCTCGAGTTTGGCAATCAAGCTGTCGGGGTGCTGGGTCATGTTATCTCGCATGTAATGAAGCTCGAAATTCTAATCTCTAAATACTAAACAAATCCGAAATTCAAATTTTCAAACTCTAAAACACAGCTATTCAGGCTTAATTGGCGAGTTTAGTTTTGAAAATTATGGTTTTGGGTATTCGATATTGTTTAGGATTTCGCTATTCGTATTTCGGATTTTACGTATATACAGAAAAACACCGGAGCTTCGTATTACAAAGGCACCGGTGTTTATAAAATTTTGAGTAGCTACTTTTTGGTCGGTTTTGCGAAGTAGGATCCACCGAACTTCTTCTGGAACTTCTCGACGCGGCCGGCCGAGTCGACAAACTTCTGCTTGCCGGTGTAGAACGGGTGACATCCGGCGCAGATGTCTACGCGGATTTTGTCGTCCTTGATGGTCGAGCGGGTTTTATATGTCTCCCCGCACGCACAAGTTACTTCGATATCAGTATATTTCGGATGTATTTTGTCTCTCATGATTGCTACCTTATCTATGTGTTTACAAAAGCAAGCAGAGTAGTCTATCACAAAAAATTGGCGATGCAAGCGTTTTTTGTAACCATTCACGGCAAAATTTTGACAGGATCACAGGATAGAATATAAGCTAAAAAATCCTGTTAATCAGGATTAATTTACATAGGAATTTGTATTCGTCGCACTGGTGTTTTCAGTTAGCACCCAATAGCTTGTTTTCTTTTTAATAATTCATAGTTAATCCTGTAATCCTGTCAAAAAAAGAGATTTTTCGCAGATTGACAGGAAAAAGAGTTCGGGTTGGAGGCGATGGCCAGCTGGCGATTGCGGGGATCTACTGCAGCATATCCGTCAGCAGCCGAACGATTTCCGGGGCATGTTGAGCCATCAACGTCATCGGTGCGACAATCACCAGAGTCGCCACCAGCAGTAGCGACACCGCCATCGGCGACGAATCTGCTTCGATTTTGCCGGTGCAGGCCGCGAGATTGCTCTCGAATTCGGCCCACAGATTGCCGTCGCCTCCCAGAAGTTTCAGCGAAACGTTCCGCAATATCGGGAAACTGCTGATTTCCACGCAGGCTGCCCCGGAGTCTACATCCACCCCGCGACGCGTTCGGACAGGGCGATGCCCCATGTCTTCGAGAACTGATACGATGGTGTCGCGGGATTTTTTGTAGGGGATGTTGTAGATTACCCACGATTTTCCGCGCGGTGCCAGCAGATATATTCCGAACCCCAGCACGGCGGCGCAGCTGAGCATGGTCGAGACACCACCACCTAAGTAGAGCATCACCGGCTGAAATGCCAGCGGACACAACGCCAGCAGCAGCAGTGCAAAGTCTTGACGCCCCGAGAGCATTTGCGGGTGTCGGCGGGTATTTAGCATCCCTAACAGTAAAAAATACAGAGCGACAGGTACCACTATCGTAGCGATGCGTAGTGTTGTGCTAAGTTGCTCCATTTTTACTTTCCCAAATCGCCTGCAACCCCACGGGATTTTCTCGTCAGGTTTCGCTTATGTCCTTAGGATCCGCTACTTTACGATACCCCAAAGCCTGCACGATGTCCAGCACTTCAGTCCAGCTGGGGAAGGGTTTTTTGTTGAGCTTTTTATACTCATCCACCGCCATTATGAACTCGAACTGGTCGGAGGTCATCTCCCCCTCTTCCGCTGCTCGACGAGAGTCGGTTCTCCGTCGGCCCGGCCCGCGACGCCGATCCAACCCGGCACGGCGATCCTCGGTAACGGGGGAATTTTCCCTACGGCGATCTTCACTGCGCCGTTCAGTTACATGTACGTTGATAATATCTTCAGACATATTGAAATACTCCCTGTTTACTCTATCGGAACTCACCGCCCCGAGCTTAATCTTTAAAAGGATAAAACTTTACATCCGCGATTCAGGGTTTTTCACCCCCCGTTGCCCACCTAGTGTATTTCGTCCAGGTTCTCTTCGTCGTACTCAAGCAAGTCGTTATCGTCACCTGTGTCCGGGCCCATGCCGAAATCTTCATCGTCATCCACGTCCTTGTCGAGATCGTCATCACCTAGGGCGAATTCATCGATATCGTCGTCCCGCTCGGAGATTACCTCGTTTGCCTCTTCGAGGTTGGTTTTACTGACGAAAACGGGTACGCCATGAGCCACCTCGTCGTCTTTGTCTTCTTCCTCGTTTTTTTCATCTTTTTCATCGACGGGTGCGTTGCCGTCATACTGGTCTGAATCCAGGGATGCTTTGACCCCATGGTCTTCCAGAAGCTGGCAGAGGTCTTCGGCCTCTTCCATCGAACCAGCAAAAAGAACAGGTACAAGCTCGTCGGGTTTTGATGTTTTGCTTTTTTTGTTCAGCATGATTTAATCTACAGTAATTTGTATTTGCAGACTCTGCTATAGATCAGAATCGACAAAGTTTATCCCAAAGGACGTTATTCAAAATTCTCGTAGAACAAGGACACGACCAGCTGCGGCTATCCACGATCCGGTCACTACGAATTTCTATCGGGTTCCCACCACAGGAACCGCTCTAACTGTATATTCGACCGCTTTCCGGGAAAATTTCAAATAAAAAAGACCCTCTGCGATAAAAAAATGTAACCGTTTTTTTATAAACTAACTCTGTTCAATTCGCAGCTTCTCCTATAGACTATCGGGGACATCGAGTTTTATCCTGTGGAGCGGTTTTTTTAGGTGGTTTTTCTCCCAGCCGGTGACTTTCAGGGACTTTTATATTTTTTTAATAATAGTTTCCAGGTTCAACAAAACTAATGCAGAGGCGTTTAATTATGAAAAAAATAATATCGTTACTTTTCGTCCTTAACGTGTTTATCGCGGCCGGGTGCAACGACCTCAATGCCGACAAACCCTATCTCACCCCCGAA
Source organism: Planctomycetota bacterium (assembly GCA_030635145.1). Lineage (GTDB taxonomy): Bacteria > Planctomycetota > Phycisphaerae > SM23-33 > SM23-33 > DAOVZK01. The sequence continues at coordinate 45,718 of DAOVZK010000011.1, forward strand.
CGCAAGGAAAACGGGCTGATCCTGATCCTTCCGGGTATTGAGGGTGAAAGCGGATTTAATCACGATATCATGCGGGGGCTGGAGCGTGCGGGAAATTACCGGGCCATGATGATCTACCATTGGGGTCGGCCTGTTCCGCTGCTGGGAATGGTACTGAATCAAATGGACGTTCTCGGCAATCGGCTTGCTGGTAAAAGCATCGCCGAACTCGTCGAACATTATCAGGACATGTACCCCAATCGCCCCGTGCATATTATCGGGCATAGCGGTGGTGGTGGAATCGCCGTCTTCGCCGCCGAGGAGCTTTCCGAAGGCCGACAGGTTGACGGGTTGATTTTGCTGTCGGCTAGCATCGCTGAAGGATACGACCTTACCAAGGCGCTGCGAAAATGCAAAAACGGCATCGTGAATTTTTACAATCCATCAGACGGTGGGATGCTTGGTGTGGGTACGACGATTATGGGTACGGTGGACGGATCGCGTGGAGCGTCGGCCGGTTTGAACGGATTTAAGCGGACGTTCCCGAAACTGTATCAGCGGCGGATTACTGCTGGTATGACGATGGGCGGCGGGGCACACTCAGCTGCCACCAAACCATACTTTGTCAGTACGTATGTCGCACCGTGGGTGCTTTCCTCATTCTGGCCGGCTGGTAGTTCGGGGTCTGGGTCTTACACCACGGGTACCACTGGCAACGCCGCCGACTTGGGTAAAGGCAAGGTCAGCGATAACGCCACCGTCACCGGCGAATGGACTAAGGAATAATCTTACATGCTGCTTGCCGGTGTCGGCACCATGACGGGGTTTCGGATCAAATGGGGACGGTCGATTTTTCCGTGCTTGAGCGGCTGCGCGGCATCGTCAGCGGAATCAGTCTGCTCGATCTGAATACCGCCATCGCGAGATTTTTCAAGTACGGGCGGAAAAGAAAAAACGTCTGATTTTCGTAAGCGTTCACACTCTTTTTCCTGTTAATCAAAATTTTTACCGAAGTTTTAAAAATTCTCTTTTTTGACAGGATTACAGGATTAACTACGAATTGTTAAAAAGAAAACCAGAATAAAATCTACCAACTACAAACAACCTCGCAAAGAAGACAAATTTCTATGTAAATTAATCCTGATTAACAGGATTTTTTAGTCTATATTTTATCCTGTTATCCTGTCAAAATTTTGTGCGAATGGCTACGGGTTTTCTCCTAGCCTCGGGGGTGAGCATTTCGGTATAATTAAAGTGTCACCATAAAAATCTTGGGGGTGGTGTTTGAAAATTTTGGCCATGGGGCAGGAAAGGATGGTCCAGGCATGAGTATTCAGATTAGTGCCTCTGTGAAGAAAAGGGCGGATAGGTGTCCACATAATTTTTCTTGCCTCACCACCGGTAAATGCGGCGAGCGTCCAATGTGCGGGGTAGACTACGCCGACGGAGAGGATGTCCTGTTCCTCGCCACCCGCCAAGATGCGTCTTGCACATATCGAATGGCCTTTGGCGATCGGCAAACATGTATGTGCCCCGTGCATTACAAGATTCACAAAAAATGTCCCCCGTCATGCTGATGTTGTGCTGAAAATGCTCTAACATTCGCGGATATACAAAACGGGCGAGGTCTTTTTGTAAAGGCCCCGCCCGTTGGTTATTTGTTGGACAAATTTTTGGCGTTTACGGTGCCCAGATCAACGTTGCGATGAATCCCCAAACCGCAAGCCCAATGGCAGCGAGCCCAAGTTTGATCTGCAATCCGGTAAGCTTATTGACGAGTCCTTCGATCTGGCTTTCGCCGGTTTCTGAATCAGAGGCACACTCAGACACTGGTGCATCGCCGCTGCAACAGCTGTCGCTTCCGCAGCAACTACCAGACAGCACGTATTTTTTGATCAGCGGGAATCCCAGCAGGAAACCAAGCACGATGGTGTAGAGGTTGAGAATCAGAAAACTGATCCACCATACCCACAAACCAGCGGAGCTGTACCTTGGTCCAATGGCGTATGTTGAGTACTTTGAGGCTTTTGCGTAAGCAGCTGCATGATCGGATAACGTGTCGATCATTCCCACGATTCGCAGCGCGTATATTAGGGTTAGTATTCCCGATATACACGCCAGCGTGCCGATGATTCCCTGGTAGGGCAGGAGTTTTTCGAGTGCCTTGCCGGCTTCGGGTTGTTTTTTGGCGATAAGCGCCGCCGCGGCCAACACGCCGATCAGCAGAAGGATAAGAGACTTTATCACACCCACAAATAGCGGACTCGGATACGCCCAAATGATAGCTGCCAGAATACACCACAGCCCCAGTAGCAGGCCAGCCTTGCCCAGCGGAATTCGATATGGTTCGAGCTTTGCGACAAGCTGGTCACCCTTCGAGTCGCAAGTTTCTTCGCCATCGGGAGTGGCAGCAAGGAATTTTTTGCTGAACCATCCGAATCCCAGCATAAATCCAAGCAGAACCGCGACGATTGCTGTCAGCAGATACGTTATCCACCATAACCACATAGCTCCAGCATCATCCGGCATATTTCGCAGCGTAACCAGCGCCCATATGAACGACCACAAACCCCAGAGACATGTGATACAACCGATTCCGCCCTGATACGGTTTGAGTTTGTCGATGATGTGTGCAGCATCGGGACGTTTTTTGACGAGACACTCGGCCGCTGCGAGTATCCCACATATAACCACCAGAACCGCGATAGTAATTGACCATATACCCATAGTGATATCTCCTATGTAAATGATGTAATACCTTAAACGTATGTAAACGCTTTTGCATGAAACCTGTCAAGCAATTTTTAGCAGCTATACTTACTTCTTCGGTTATTTTTCGCAGATGCCTTGTGTGCAATCTTGGCGGGGTGTGTTTGACGTGAGCGACCTGATTTTCTGGCGGGGGCTGGTTCTTGTTTTTCTTTTTGATTTTAACCCCGTAGGGGTGGTCAGAATTTAGCCGTGGGCGTCAGCCCACGGTGTAGGGCCAATAGAGACATCAGCCCTGAAAGGGCGATAGAAATCTTGGGATTATCGCGGCAGAAACAAACGGCCCAGTGCTTCTGTCGCCCTTTCAGGGCTAATTTTTAAGAAACATTTATCCGGGGGTTCCGCTTCGCTTCACCCCCGGCTAAA
>DAOVZK010000088.1 GCA_030635145.1 Planctomycetota bacterium
AAGAAACAAATTTTGTGATTTTGTTTAGCTGTCGAGCATCTATCGAAGATAATGATGCTCCATAATGTAATTGCGACACAGCCTGTTCGCTTCACCCCCGGCTAAATTCTGGTCAGCCCTTTCGGGCTTAAAAAAACTTCTCGGGCTTAAAAAAATTTCTGAAAACAAAAAAACTTGTATAATAGCAGATCAAAATACCTGCCAGAAAAAAAGGTCACTCACTTTTCAGCTATCGTTTTGGCCCCTGCCCTCCAGCAGCCCCGCGACAAAGATTCAGCAACACACGCTTGACCTTTGCCCGCAAGCAACGTATTACTATACACCTATGACAGAACAACAAACGCCCGTCGAAGAACCGCAAACCGATGAACAGATCGCGGGGGTACAAATTTCCCACGATTATCGCGGTATTAATTTGCTGCGATGGTTCGGTGTCTTTTTGCTGATGGTTGTCGCGACGGTGGGGATTTTGAGCATTAAGCTGCAGGACGCCCCCCTGCAATGGGGCAGCTGGGCCGAGTTCAAGGAATCCGTCGAGCTCGCCAGCCCGACAATTAAACTGCTGATTTTCGGATTGTACCTGGCGTTTAGCTGCACGTTTATTCCGCTGAACACCAGCTGGTTGGTAGCGGTGGTGGCGATGCAGAGCACAGCTGTCACCGGAGAATGCTGGTCGACGGTCGCGCTGGTCAGCGTAGTCGGGGCACTGGCATCGACGGTGGCGAACCTCAACGACTACCACATCTTCACCCTGCTGCTGCGAAATAATCGCATCGCGAAAATCCGACACACCCGAGGATACGCCGCCGCCGAGCGATGGTTCGCCCGCTCGCCGTTTGGGATTCTGCTGTTCTTCAATATCACACCGATACCTGTGGACGTTTCGCGGGTTTTAGCTGCGACGCACAGATATCCGCGGCGACTGTTCGCGAGTGCGAATTTTCTCGGGCGGGCCGTGCGATACGCCATTATCGCAGCTGTCACGTATCAGCTGGGTAAACAAGGCTGGATCGCGGTGGTGACGCTATTGGCAGTTGCGATTGTGATTCCACTCGCGAAATATATGAAACATCTGGCGTCGCGCGACAAACCCGCAAAAAACGCCCCGGAAGCGTCCTGACACGCAGCAATGAAAAGGATTAAAATGAAAAATTCTCTAACGGCAGTCCTTAGCGTTATTTTGAGCATGAGTTTCATTGCCTGCGGCGACGACGGCCGCACGGTGGCGACGGATAAGGCGGTAGCGAAAAAAGATGTGAAAGTTACGACAGCAGCGGCAAAGCCGACAGATGAAGCAAAAGCGGGGGATGTAAAAACTCCGACCGATAGTGCGAAAACTCCCGCGGGCACGGAAGCGGATGTAAAAATTCCAACTGCACCCGAGGCCCCCGCCACGAACGATACAGCTGCAACATCGCCGACGGCCCCGACGACGACAAAGCCTGTTTTTGACCCGGCGGCGGTGGCGATTCTGGATCGTCTGGAAGCGGCGGGCGAAAAATACACCACGCTGCAGTCGAATGTCGTGATGAACGCTCGCAGCCCTTTGACCGGCGATGATACCACACGCACCGGTAGCGTAGCCTATCAGAAAGGCGATACGAAAAATCCGTCAAAGTTTCGGATTACCTTCCAAACGCTGCAGCAGGATGATGATCCAAAGATGAAGGAGAAGATCGACTACATTTTTGACGGAGAGTTTCTAACGGAAGACAACTACAAACTCAAAACCCGCACGCAGTATCAGCTGGCCGCCAAGGGCAAAAAAGTCGAGCCGCTGAAAATCGGGCAAGGCCCCTTCCCCATGCCGTTCGGGCAAAAAAAAACCGATATGCTGAAGTTTTTCATCCCGATTACACGCAAGACAACGTCGAAAGACCCGAAAAACACCGACTACATCAAGCTTATCCCCAACGCCAAAAACAAAGAGGCAATGAATTTCATTCGCCTCGAAATGTGGATCGATAAGAAAACGAATCTCCCGGTCAAGATCGTCACCAAGAGCAAAAACCGCGACATCCGAACAGTGACGTTTGCGAAAACCAAAACCACCGCCAAAATCGACCCCAAACTTTTCGACGTCAAAAAACCATCCGGGTTTAAACTGCACATAGAAAAACTAAAGTGAAAAGAAGGGAATGGGGACTGGGGATACATGCGGTATTCATTTCCGCCAGTTCAATCTTCCAGGCAATGATCGATAACTGTTACGCCCCCACCGATGGCGCCGATGTGAGATTCAACCTTACTAACCGACAGCTGCAACTTGGCTGAGTGGAACGGCGAAACGTTGCGAGTAAGTGATCGCTGCAAAGAGTTAACCGCATCGTCCCCAGCCTGCATAAGACGATTGTCGAGAATCACAGTGCTGGGATCGAGAATATTGACCACCCCCGCAACGGCTCGGCCGAGATAATCAAACGCCTCTTCCACAACACGCAACGCCAATCTGTCCCCACCTGCCGTCGCCAATAACACATCCGTGCCCGTAAGATTTCCCAGCGACGCCAGCTCCGTCGTTGTGTTGTCAGTGAGTGCTTCCTTGACATTCCGCGCCAGGCCCGGCAACGCCGCCACCGCTTCAAGGCAGCCGACCGATCCGCAGCGGCATGGCACTTGGCGGTCGGTAATTCGCAAGTGTCCCAATTCCCCCGCCATGTTAGAGTCGCCAACAAGATACTCCCCGCCGAGTTTCATTCCGCAAGATATCCCATCGCCATACTCGACGTATAGCAAATTGCGAACGTCGCCTTCGACCTCAAGACGATCGACCGCGCGAACCTTGGCAGCCATGCTGTTGGGCAGCATAACCGGTGCGGCGAGTCGCTCCTGAAGAATCTCAACAATCGGCACATCGCGCCAGTCGTCCATGGTCGGGCACGAAACCGTTCGCCCAGCCGCCGAATCTACGCAGCCCGGATCGACAACGGCAAAACCCAAAAGCTTACCCGGAATTATGTCGGCAGCCTCTCGCATGGACTCGAGAAAA